>CAZWFV010000008.1:0-23467 GCA_964633405.1 uncultured Candidatus Saccharibacteria bacterium | reverse complement strand
CCTACTGGGTTGATATATTTCTTTGCTATACTTACTAATGCAATATCATGCTCCAGATACCCGAGGATAAGTTGAAAGAGATCCTACTCAGAGACGGATTGATTAGTCCGGCAACTTTCGACTCCACAGCTATCGAGGCGAAGCGGCTTGGTCAAAGTATAGCCGACAACATAGTCTCGCAGGGCCTTATGACCAATGACTATTACAGCTCGGTTCTATCTGATTACTTCCACGTTCCGCTGGCTGGATTGGATCAGAAAGATATAGACGTCTCGGTATTAACTCTGCTTACAGAGGACGTAGCCAGGCAGAAGCGAGTGGTGCTCTTCGGTAAGGATCCCGACAGGTCGATTAAAGCGGCCATGGAGGATCCGACCAACCTCGTGACCATTCAATTTCTAGAAAACCATCTGAAGACGCGCATCCAGCCGTTCATCGCCAGGGAGCTGGATCTCAACAAGGGTTTTGCGCTTTACAGCCAGGCCACCGCCCGCGACTTTAAGAAGATAATCCAAGAAAACCTGGAGATATCCCTACGCAACAAGATAAGAGGCGAAAAAGCCGCCAGCGAGGTGCCGATTGTGGCCATAGTCGACAATGTAATTTCCTACGCCATGGCGTTGGGCGCATCGGACATCCATATAGAGATATTTGAGGACTTCATATACATCCGCTACCGCATAGACGGAGTCCTGAAGGAGGTGTTCAGGATGCCCACGGAGATACACAGCGCGATACTGGCCAGACTGAAACTTCTATCAGGGATGAAGATCGATGAGCATGCCAAACCCCAAGACGGACGTTTCAGATACAAGATAGGAGCCGACCTGGTGGACGTGCGTGCCTCGGTCATACCGACGTTCTACGGAGAGAAGATAGAGATGCGTATACTGCCCTCCACCAACCGTCCCCTCTCCTTCCAGGAATTAGGGATGTTCGATGATACCGCGAAGGTTCTTGAAGATAACGTGCGCAGGAGCTACGGAATGGTGCTGGTGACCGGGCCTACCGGATCGGGTAAGACCACGACGCTTTACTCGGTGCTGAACATACTTAACCGACCCGAAGTGAATATTGTAACGGTGGAAGACCCGATAGAATACAATATTAAATTTGTTAACCAGACCCAAATTAACGATGCGGCCGGGGTAACTTTCGCCGAAGGACTCAGATCCATCCTTCGTCAGGACCCGAACATTATTCTGGTAGGTGAGATCAGGGACAATGAGACAGCCGATATAGCCGTTCAGGCGGCACTGACCGGTCACTTGGTGTTATCGACGTTGCACACCAATGATGCCCCCACGGCCATACCGCGTTTCGTAGACTTGAAGGTGCCGGTCTTCCTGGTGGCGGCGGTGCTCGACGCCGTCATGGCCCAGAGGCTCGTGCGTAGGATTTGTAGTTCGTGCATATATTCATACCAACCCACCAGGGAATTGATTGCAGCTATGGAAAAACAGGCCGAGCAGGTCGGCACTTCCGCATTCAGTGTCCCCAAGCTGCTTTATGCCGGGAAGGGATGTCCGGTTTGCGGGGGCACTGGGTATAGGGGGCGCTTGGGCATATTCGAGGTACTCAATATCAGCGATGACATACGTAAGCTGATCATAGACCCGAATTTCCTGATCGATGATTTGCGGGCCCTTGCGGCAAAACAGGGCATGCTCACTATGTTCCAGGATGGTATGCGCAAGGTCGAACGGGGCATTACGACCCTGGAGGAGTTGCTAAGAGTCATCGGAGAATGAGATTTCATTACGTGGCCTCGCAGCCCAGCGGCAAGATCATGGAAGGCGACGTTGAGGCCCAGGCCCCGGCCGACGTTCTGGCCTGGATGGCCACACAGGGGTTGCGCCCTGTGTCGCTTAAGGCCTTGAGTCCCGTACAGGCCAAGGGAATCCGCAATATATTCGGCCAGTCGATAACAGTGGAAGATCAGGTCTTCCTCACCAAATATCTGTCGCTGATGTTAAAGGTGGGGACGGATCTGTTCAGGGCTATAGACATCCTGATAGCTGATTTCGATAAGCCTGTGGTCAAGGCCCTGCTGATTGAAATAAGGGATAACCTGGGCAAGGGCCAGCCTTTCTACACCACCTTTGCCAAGTACCCCAAGTTCTTCTCGCCGGTGTTCATTAATTTGGTGAAGGCGGGCGAGAAATCCGGGACATTGGAGACCGTCTTCAGCGATCTGAGCGAAAACCTGCAAAAGGAGGCGGCCTTGCGCAGTTCCATAAAGGGGGCATTAATATACCCGATAATCCTCATCTGTATGGCGGTGATAATAGTTCTGGGCATGGCGACATTCGTGCTGCCGAAAATAGCGGCCGACTTCGTCGGTGTGGCCTCAAGTCCTCCAGCTTTCTCGGCCGCGGTCTTCGCCGTAGGTCTGTTTATAGGGCAATACGTCGTACAGATATTGTTGATCCTTATAGCGTTGATTGTCGCCGGAATATTCTTTTTCCGCAGCGATCTGGGAAAGTTTGTCTTCACCAAGGCGGTAAACAGGCTGCCGCTCGTAAACGAGGTGGTTCACCGGATAGCCTTGCAGCGGTTCGCCTCGACCATGTCCTCGTTGATGCGGGCGGGCATGCCCATAATAGATTCCTTGGAGATAACCGCGGAGGCCGGCGGCTCGATAGATATGAAAGCGGCCCTATTCAGGATATCGCAGGAAGGAATTGCCAAGGGTCTTACTCTGGGAGAGGCCTTCCGGAGAGAACCATATTTCCCGCAAGTGGTGGTAAATCTCATCTCCATTTCTGAGCAAGCGGGCCACTTGGAGAACATACTCGGCACGTTATCCGACTTCTATGAGGGTGAGATAAATACGTCGATCAAGACCCTGGTTGCCTTCATCGAACCGGCCCTATTGGTGTTTATCGGAATAATTGTGGCGACCATCGCCCTCTCGGTCATAGTCCCCGTGTACCAGCTAACCATAAGTTCAGGATAGTCCATGAAATCAAAGCTTAAGTACGGATTCACGCTGATCGAGCTGCTGGTAGTGATTGCCATAATGGTCGTATTACTGTCCGTGGCCATACCCAGTTACTATAACCAGCGTGAACAGCTGCGTCTGAACGATATGACCCAGAGCATCGTCGCGGACATGAGATCGACCGTGAGCAGAGCCGCCGCCCAGGAGAGCGGCCAGCAATGGGGGATGCATTTCGACAATACCATCCCCGGAGACAACTTCTATTCTGTCTGGTACGGCGACACCTATACGGCAACGGATACGGTCAGCAAGGTCTCCTTTGTCGGCACCACGCTACACTTCACCAATCCGGCCAGCGGTACGTCCACCAACGTCGTATTCACCAAACCGTTCGGGTTGCCCCAGGCCCCGGCCACGATCGTTTTAAACACAAGCAATGCTTCCCGGACTATAAACATAGACGCCAATGGAACGATCACAGAATAACATATATGGGCCCGTCCCCGGCGGATCCATTCGCGGCCGGCGCGGCGGGCAGTCGCTGATGGAGATACTGATATCAGTAAGCATCGTGGCGATAGTGATAGCCTCGGTGGTCGGCGCGATACTATCCAGCACATCCAGCAACACCAATAATCGCGCCAGCCAGCTGGCCACCGGTTATGAACAGGAGCTCACGAACAACCTGCGCTCGGTGGTCTCGAGCAATTGGTATCAGATCTATAACTTGCCCACAAAGGGTTCCAGCGGCAACTATTATCTGGCTGACTATGCGCAGCTGCCAGGTACGGTGGGTTTGAACGCGAGCTCAACTACAATCAACGGCTCGGGCACAAACTTTACCAGTTCTCTGGTAAGCGGAGACAGCATCACGGTAAGCTCCACAATATTCACCGTTAGTACGATAACATCAGACACACAACTTACGGTGACCACCGCGTATACAGGATCGACGACCCCCACTAACCTAAACGTATACCGCGACTTCTCCATCAGGAGTGGCAAAGAGACGATAACCGCGAACAACATCACCTTCCTAAGATGGTTCTCTGTGCAGAATGTTTATCGGGATACATGCGGTACGGGCACCATAACCACTGCGAGCACCAGCGCCTGCACGGTCTCGTCCACCGGCGCACTGATCGGGGTGTTAGAGGACCCATCAACCCAGGAGGTAACAGTCTATATAACCTGGAGCGGAGGATTGGCCAACGGTTCCTACACGGTGAACCAATATTTCTCCAGGAACAAGGACCAAGTCATAAAGTTCTATGATTGGAGCGGCGGGGCGGTCTCGGATTCCAGCAGTGTATTTACCCAACCTACCAACAAATATACCAGCGCTACGGGGCTTATCACGACCACAAGCGGAGTGCTACAATCACTGTAGGTATAGTATCGATTTTTAGCGAACTAGGCCTTATGCATGAAAATGTTTAGATACCCACCCGCCAGAAAGTTCTTGTCAATATGCGCCGTCTTGGCGGTTGCTTTCGGGGTTGCGTTCGTCACGCTATATTATTATTCCAATCGGGCCGCGGTGTCTGGTTCGGCTCCAACAGTGGATGGCTCCCTGATATCGGTGACTTATGATACGGGATATCAAAACGGCGTTAATTTCAATTCTATCTTATGGCAAGGAACTCTGGGTTCAGGCAGTTCCAGCGTCTCCTTCCAATTCGCCTCTTCCAATTGTCCTAATGGAGCCAGCAATTACCCGACCTGTACCAGTGGAGCAAGCAACATCACCGGCCTTATCAATTCGGTAAACTACTGGGCTTGGAATGATACATTAGGCTGGTTGAATTTTTCTCAAGCCACCGTTGGGACGACCAATCTGACCAAGTGGGCCACCGTCCAATCCAGCGGGGATTATATTGCTCTGGACTGTGCCACTTTGCCGCCCAACGGAAGTAATAACTGTTCCGGCGATGGCTACTTCACCGTTTCCGACAACAGCAATGCCTTGGCCGGTTTTGCTTGGAACGATACCTACGGCTGGATTTCCTTCTGCGGCGACTCCTCTGGCCATACCTCCACTTGGAACGGTTCTTCTTGGGTCTGCCCAGCCAGCCCGACTTACGAGGTGGAGATCGACGGCAGTGGCAATTTCTATGGCTGGGCCTGGAATGACATTCTCGGCTGGATCAGCTTCAACTGTGACCAGACGGAGGCCGGCGGTTCGAATACCTGCGGCACGTCCAGCTACAAGGTCCAAGTTAACGGTTCAAACAACGCTTGGAATTTCACCGGGCCGGACGGCACATCCAATAGCTACTACACCGCAGGACCGGGGGTGTCCATGCCGCTCGTCGGCCAGGCCAATGCCAGATATTATCGTTACGAGGTCTTCCTTAATAAATCTGCTGGTGCAACGTCGCCGACGGTGAACAATATCGTCGTCAACTGGAGTCCGTAGGTGATTATTAGAAAGTTAATCTCTGTGGGGCTAATCTATAAATATGAGAGCGGGTAAGGGGATTGGTGGTCAGGCCAGCCTGCCCACCGTTATTATCATGTCGGTCATAATCCTTGAGTTGGCCGTGGCCGTGGCGACGGTCGCAGCCGGCTTGGCGATTACGGCCAACAACCAGAGGCTTGGTTCCCAGGCCTTATCCGATGCCAAAACCGGGACGGACGACGCGTTTGCACGCATAGTGCGCTATAAAAGCTGTCCGGGCGCGGTCGGCTGTCCCGCATCCTACTCCATTACCATAGGTCCTAATGATGTGGCTAATGTTACAATGTCGAATAACGGTCAGGGAACGATAACCGTTGTCTCTGAAGGGGTCTCGTTAAGCAGGCGCCGTAAGTTGCAAATGATCGTGACGGTGGACGGTTCAACCGGACTGGTAAACTTACAATCAACACAAGAGATAGCAGATTAATGATATGGATCATATAAGTAGAGTTTGGGACAGATTTAGGATGGCACTAACCCCGGGCAATTCAGTGGGCGGTCTGGAGGCCTCGGATACGGCTCTGCAGTTTGTGGAACTGTATCCGGGCGGTAAGAGCAAGAGAGTCCAGGCTTCCTTGCGCCTGCCGCCGGGGGTTATAGAAGGAGGTGTCGTGCAGGACAAGGGCAAATTTATCGTTGCCCTGCACATGTTGCGGAAGCAGATCAAGTCCGGCAGTCTTGGAGCTCCGGATGTGATACTGACCATACCCGCCAACAATATATACATCCAATCCTTCAACGTGCCTCTGGTGAGCGAGAGTGACCTGGCTCAGGCGGCCGAGCTCAATATGCGCATGATCTCGCCGATAGACATAGACTCCTCCTACTATGGGTGGCAGGAACTAGATCGCGATTCAGAAACCATCACCAGCCAACTTGAATTAGTCGCCGCATTCATCGATCGCAAGATTGTGGACGATTATGTTCAGGCAGTTGAAGCTGCGGGTTACGTCATAGCCGCCGTGGAATCCTCGACCATAAGCCTGGTCCGCAGCCTATTGAGAAATAAGTTGCTCAAGCACGAAGCCCCTTATTTGGTGGTTCAAATCCAGTCGTCGGGCATATATTTCATTCTTGTTAAAAGCAAGAATATCGCCTTCAATTTTTTCTCCCCGTGGGCTACCGTTCGCGGCCAGGACCAGACAATCTCTTTAGACAGCGCCGAAAGCCTTATGGAAGTGGAGATGCGGCGCCTATTCAACTTCTACTCTACTCATTGGAGCGGAAGCGAGGTCAAGAATATTGCGCTGGTAACCCCCGCGCTGGAATCGGAACTGTCAGCATACATAGGAAGCAAGTTCCCTTCGGCAGAAGTCGAGGTCGTAGACGCCGAGGCAGCGACCGCAGCATACGGGGCAGCATTACGCGGCACAAGGTCCCGTTCCAAAGATTCGGACATAAGTCTGTACAGCGTTACGGCCCACGAGGCGTATCTGGGCAATCAAATACTTCAATATATGGGATATCTACGGAGTGTGCTGGTTGCCGTCTTCGGCGCCATATTGGTGCTGTTTGCCATATCGGACATATACCTGGGCAGGGTTGCCGCGTACGAAGCTCAAAGTGCCGGCGCCAACCTTAAGCAGACCGAGGCTGCACAGTTAGCCAACCTACAGAACAGCGCAGCCCAGTTCAATGATATGGTTGCTATAATCTCCCAGGTTAAAGCGAGCCAGATTAAGGTATCTTGGTTGGTAAGCATGATTGATCAGGCGGCCCTGTCTGACGGGATAGTGCTGAACCGCGTCGACATAGAGTCGTCCAGCAAGACCGGTGTGGTTGTGGGCAATGCCAGAAACGAGGCGGCCGCTAACGACTTTAGGGATAAAATCGCGGCCATAGAACAGTTGTCTCAGGCCCAGATACCGTACTCGACAGTAACCGTACAGCCCGACGGCTCCATCGTTTTCACTCTGACCTTCTCTATTCAGAGTTTTAATCCGCCAAGCGGAACCGGCCCGGCGTCGTCTTCGGCGACGCCAGCTCCCGCAACCACTACCCAGTCTAAAGCGCAAAATACCCAGCAGACAGAATTGTCTCTGGGTCAACAGTTGAACGATGTTAGCCGAGCCATAGCCAGCAGCAGCTCATACAAAAACGGCCCACCGATAATTCTAAGCAATATAAATTTCACTTCTAATTCGGCCCCGGTCACTGTTCAGGTGTCGGCAATCGACCTGGATACAGCCAACCTGTTCGATTCCAAGCTCGCGGACACCCAGAGCTTCCGTAACGTGCAAGTTGTCTCCGGGTTCACTGTGACCAGCGACCACCGTATCTCATATACGCTTAGGTTCAATATAGCCTTTTAGGAAGGTCCGCCGCAGTTCGGTGAGCGCGCGGTCGAATACGGCTTCGACCAATGCATAATCCTTGCCGTTAATCTTGTGTAGGACGAAGTCGCCGGCCTTACGTCGTTTGGCCTCGCTAACGGGCCTCACCCCTATTCGCAGGCGGTAAAAGTCTTTGGTTCGCAGGCTCCCGATAACAGATTCGACGCCGTGGTGGCCGGCCGGGTTCTGGCCGACCGATAGCCTGTAATTGCCCACAGTTAGATCAGAGTCATCGTGGACAACCAGCAATTCTTGAGGAGGTGTTTCGAAGTATTTGAGGGCAGCGGCGACGGTTGCCCCGGACTGATTCATGTAGCTTGCTGATTTAACTACGATCAGTCCGCCGTGCCTGGCGTATTCAAAGCGCCTGGTTTTCTTGAGCCTGACGTCCAGGGACGAGGCCAGATAATCTATAAAAAGTCCTCCAATGTTATGATAGGTCTTGCTGTACTCCTCTCCGGGATTGCAGAGCCCGATTAAAATACGGGAGTCCATTCCGGGTTTACTTGCTCTCATCAATGGGATTGTATTAGAATGACCTCGATGAAGCAATTTCTTATGCCACTGTGGGAGGTGTTCGAGATATTGGCGGTGGCGATTATATCGGTTTTTTTAATATACCGTTTCATAGCCCAGCCCTTCCAGGTTAATGGGGCAAGCATGCAGCCCAACTTTATAAGTAATGAATATGTGGTGGTTGACGAGGTCACGTATCACTTCGACAACCCGGTCAGGGGTCAGGTGATCGTGTTCCACGATCCGCTGGATGAGAGCGAATATTTCATAAAGAGGATAATAGGGCTGCCGGGAGATACTATTTCCATACGCAACGGTAAGGTTCTGATCAACGGCAGCGTTCTGGATGAACCGTACCTGCCAGCGGGGGTGATCGTGTCCGGAGATGCGGTATATCCTAAGCTGGCCCCCAACCAATTCTTTGTTATGGGCGATAACCGCCTGGAGAGTTTCGATTCAAGAAGCTGGGGGCCGGTGAATAAAAGCGAGATAGTGGGCGTAGTGCGCGTGGGAATAGATTTTTGGCCACCAAAGCTAGCTGTATATGACCAAACCTAAACAGAATACAGGCGCCGGGAACGAGAAGGTTTCTTTTCAGACCCCGCGGGGCATGAAGGATATATTGCCGTCCGAATGGCCGATTTGGGAGAAAGTATACCGGGCCGCAAAGGAGGTGGCTGATTTCTATGGCTTCGGTAAGATAGAAACGCCGGTTCTGGAAAATACGGACTTGTTCGTGCGCGGGGTGGGTGAATCGACCGACATCGTTGAGAAGGAGATGTATAACCTAAGGACCAAGGGTGGCGACCACCTATCGCTGCGCCCCGAGGTCACGGCCCCGGTGGTGAGAAGCTATATTCAGAACGGCATGAACAAATTGCCCCAACCGGTCAGGCTTTACTATATAAGTCCCGTGTTCCGCCACGAGAGCCCTCAAGCCGGACGCTACCGCCAACTGCACCAATTTGGCCTGGAGGTTCTGGGCGGGGAGAGCGACCCGGTATATGACGCCCAGGTTATAATAGCCGCATACCGCTTCTTCGAAGAGCTTAGACTGAAGAACGCCATCGTCCAGATAAACTCAATAGGTTGTCGGGTGTGCCGGCCAAACTACATCAGGCGCCTAGCCGACTATTACAAGAACAAGAAGATATGCAAGGATTGCGAACGTAGGCTTAAAACCAATCCGCTGCGTCTGCTGGATTGTAAGAACGAGACCTGTCAGCCGATAAAAGCCGAGGCCCCAAGCATACTGAACAGCCTGTGCGTGAACTGCAAAGCCCACTTCAAGGGCGTACTGGAATTCCTGGATGAGGTAGCCGTCCCCTATACTCTTAACCCGCTGTTAGTCAGGGGATTGGATTACTACAGCCGTACGGTGTTCGAGATATTCCCGGACAGAGGAGATCTGGCCATTGCCGCAGGCGGGAGATATGATTACCTGTTTGAAATGCTGGGCGGACGACCGACGCCGGCGGTAGGGATGGCCGCGGGCATCGAGCGGGCCATTGAAGTGGCTACTGCCGCCGGCGTGCTCGCCGCTCCCAAACCGAAGACGCGGGTATTCCTGGTGCATGTCGGCGATATAACCAAACACAAGGCACTGTCCATAATAGAGGAATTCAGAAAGAGCGGCATTAGCATCGCCGAGGCCCTAGGTAAGGATTCCCTGTCGGCACAACTAGAACGAGCCGCAAAGATGGAGTCGCCATTGGCGCTCATTTTTGGACAGAAGGAGGCTTTCGAGGGGAATATTATAGTCCGTGACATGACCACCGGCGTCCAAGAAGAGGTGCCTATCACCAAGGTTGTTGAGGAGGTCAAGAAGAGGCTTAAATCGACTTAGTCATGGAAGATTGTCTCTTTTGCAAGATAGCCCGCAAGGAAATCCCATCAGCGATAATTTACGAAGACGAGTGGACGCTCGGTTTTCTGGACGTGCACCCTCTTTCCCTGGGGCATACCTTGGTCATACCCAAGAGTCATGTCGAAAATATAATCGCCTTGCCGGATAATCTAGTGGGCAGACTGTTCGGCACGGTTAAGACGATAACCGAGGCTATGGATAAGGCCTTCAAGCCACACGGTTTTACAATAGGCATAAATCACGGTAGGATGAGCGGGCAATTGGTTGACCACCTGCACGTGCATATAATCACCCGCTATCAAGGGGATAACGGGGGATCCATGCATACGATTGTCAGAAATCCTCCGACTGAGCCGCTGGAAGAGGTCCGGGCTAAACTGAAGGAGATTGTCGACGGATTACAGAAATTCAAAAACAGAAATTAGAATGGCAATTTCAGTGAGAAAAAAAGAGGGGGAGTCCACCAGCTCGCTTATCTACCGTTTCGTGAAGAAAGTGCAGCAGGGCGGCGTGCTGCGCGAGGCCAAAAAGCGTCGCTTTACCTCCCGCCAACCCAACGCTACGAGCGTGAAGGGATCTCGCATGTATAAGATGAAACGCAGTTCCGATATAGAACGTGCGCGTAAATTGGGGACTTTCTAAAAAACCCGCTGTGTATTGATCCGCGCCGAGATGTCCGTACAGGATAAAATAAAGGAAGACGTTAAAGAGTCCATGAGGTCCGGTGACAGCCAGCGTACGTTGACGCTGCGGATGCTCCTGTCGTCCCTACACAACCGTGAAATAGAAGAGCATGCCAGGGGTATAGATAAAATCGATGACAGAATCGTTATCGACGTCCTGCGCAAAGAAGCTAAGAAACGCAGGGAAGCCGCGGAGATATATGCTAAGGCGGGCAGAAAGGATCTGGAGAATAAGGAGCTAGAGGAACTTAAGATTATCCAAGATTATTTGCCGGCGGAGATGACTGAAGCTAAGATTGAGAAGATTGTTAACGGGGTGATAGCCAAGGGAACTAAGGATTTCGGTGCGGTAATGAAAGAATCCGTGAGAGAGATAGCCGGACGAGCGGAAGCGGGACGGGTGAGCACGATCGTGAAGAGGCTTCTGCAATGAGGAGCGAGGCCGACCGCCTTCAGGGTATAGTCCAAGATATACTAGAGCATTATTTCGATAGCCCCCATTTCAGAGTGGAGGTTTCTTTGGTGGACGCGCGCGAGATGCGCTCGCTTAACCGCACCTTCAGGGGTTTGGATAAACCCACCGACGTGCTGTCATTTTCGGCTCCAACCGGTTTCCCGCAACTTCCCGAACCTGGAGAAACGATAGGCGAGATATATCTATGTTCGTCTTACATCAGAGCCCACGGGACGGATGTTTACCATCTTTTAGTGCATGGACTCCTCCACCTGCTAGGCTTCGACCACGTCGAAAAGCGTGCTAGAATAAGGATGCAAAAACTGGAACTAAAGATTCTAGCATGGCTCAAGAACAGGTATTAGGTTTAGACATAGGGACACAGACAATTAAGGCGGTTATAGGGGAGCCAGTGGGGATTGATAAGGTTAAGCTTTACGCCGGTTTCTCCAAACCCTCCCGCGGGATTCGCAAGGGCGTTGTCGTCGATATGGAAGAGGTCGCCGGATCTGTAACCAATATCCTTCAAGAGGTTAAGAGCTATTCCAAAGCTGCGCTGAGGAATATATATCTGGGGATGGACGGGGCGGATATACGCGCCCAGGTATCTAAAGGGATTGTGGCCGTAGCCAGGGCTAATTCGGAAATATATAAAGATGATGTTTCGAGGGTGATTCAGGCCTCGGAGGCCATCAACCTTCCCTCTAACAGGATATTGCTACACACCGTGACCAGGGAGTTCGTTGTCGATGGTATAGGGGACATACATGATCCGCTGGGGATGGTTGGCGCCCGCTTAGAGGTCGTGAGCGTCGTTATCGACGCGTTCCAGCCCTCGGTAAAGAATTTAATGAAGTGCGTTGAATTATCGGGCGGTAGCGTAAGCGGAATAATATTCACGCCGCTCGCTTCAGCTATGGCCGTGTTAACCAGAAACCAGAAGGAACTGGGCGTAGTTATGATCGATATCGGATATGGCACGACAGGCATGGCCGTGTATGAAGAGAACAAACTGATCCATACCAAGACCTTTCCGGTCGGGGCGGGGCATATCACTAACGATCTAGCGGTGGCCCTGAAGATACCGGTCGAAGCAGCTGAGAAGTTAAAACTGTCCTACGGCTACGCACTCTCCAGGGAGGTTTCGGGCAAGGACGCTGTCGATCTTACGAAGATAGACTCGGAGCTCAAAGGTACACCGACAAGAAAGTTCGTCTCGGAGGTGATCGAGGCCAGGTTGGTGGAGATATGCGATCTGGTTAATACCGAACTACGCCTTATAAGCAAAGCAGCCAAGCTCCCGGCAGGAGTGGTTGCGGTAGGCGGAGGAGCAAAGATGCCGGGTATAGCCGAGCTGTTGCGGTCCGAACTTAAGCTCTCATCCCAGATCGGCCTGCCCCAACCGTCCGTTTTCGAGCCTACTTCACCCGGGACGTCGGAACTGATAGAATCTCCAGAAGCCGCTGCGGCCCTGGGCCTGTTAAGGTGGAGCGGGGAAATGAACCCCAGGAATCCTTCATTGAAGGGCGGCGCGGTTACTAAGTTTCTGAAGAGTCTAATGCCATAGTCTAATGTCCAGGACCAAGAGACATAGAGTGAGAATAGTGGGATCGGATAGCTCGTCCAGCGCGGAAAGGCCGCTGGTTAGGATAAAGGTTGTCGGCGTGGGCGGCGGCGGAGGCAACGCTGTTACCCGCATGAGCCATAATTTCACCAGAGGGGTTGAATTTGTGGCTATAAACACGGATCTGCAGGATTTGGAATATTGCGATGCGCGTAAGAAGATCCATATCGGCCGTTTGGTGACTCGCGGTATGGGAGCCGGCATGAATCCCGATTTGGGACGCCAGGCCGCCGAAGAGAACCGCGCTGAGATAGCCGACGCCGTAAAGGACGCAGACCTCGTTTTTCTGACCGCCGGCTTCGGCGGCGGTACGGGCACGGGCGCCTTACCGGTGGTAGCGGACATTATTCGCGAGGAGACGAATGCGTTATCCGTGGCGGTGATAACAAAACCATTCACCTTCGAGGGATCGCAGCGCATGAGAATCGCCGAAGACGGGCTGGGACGGCTCAGGGACAGGGTTGATGCATTGATAACGATTCCCAACGATAGAATATTCTCGATCATAGACAACGACACCCCGGTGCTTAAAGCTTTCGAGAAGATCGACGAGATACTTAAGAGCGCAGTGCAGGGGGTAGCGGAGATAATCGCTTCAGCCGGATTGGTGAACGTCGACTTCGCAGACGTAAGAGCCATCGTTCAGAATGCCGGTACAGCGATCATCGGCGTTGGGATATCCAGCGGACCCGACCGAGCCGTGAAGGCGATGAGTCAGGCCGTTAACTCGCCCTTACTCGAGCACTCCATCGAAGGAGCAAAGGGGATACTATTCGGTATAGCCGGGGGTAGAGACCTGAAGATGTCTGAGATTAACGAGGCGGCGAAGATCATCAATGAGAACGTTGATTCGTCAGCTAAGATAATTTTTGGCGCTTACAACGACCATAAGCTGAAAGCGGGTAAAATTAAGGTAATTTTAATCGCCACGGGCTTCAATGGCATATCCGCCCTGCATCGCGAGACAGATTCGATGAATCTTTTTGGCGCAACCTCACCGGGTAGCAGAGCTAACTCATCCATTGACGATAAAGGGGAGGAAAAGGCATCCAAGAAGACGGACACGACCGTTGTGGAAGACAAAGACGCGAAGATAAAGAAGGTATTTGATAAGGACGATAAGAAGGACGACGACATATGGGACATACCGGCCTTTCTGCGTAAACGGAAACGATAGTTTCGGCACGAGCCGCGCCTCGGTCATAGCGTTGTCAAATTATTTTTAGCGAGCCTCTCAGTTAGAGGTTTTTTTGCGGCAAGACGGTAAGTTATGCACAATACTTCTATGTTAGAATGCCCTATGTGGCAATATAAAAAGTCGTACTAACACTTTTAAGTGATATGGTCAAAACCAAGAGCCGAGATGAAGTCATAGATAAATCATTTTCCGACAACGCATTGAAGATGATGAGTAAAAGATATCTCGTAGTCGATGACAAGACGGGGAAACAGGAGACACCTGCAGCGATGTTCCACCGTGTCGCCAAGGCTCTTGCTGAAGTTGAGAAGAATTATCATCACGATACCAAATTCGTTAAGAAAATAGAGGGAGACTTCTTCGGAATCATGGCATCAAAGGAATTTACGCCCGCTGGGCGGACGGTGACCAATGCTGGCAGCGACACCGCACTCATCGCCAACTGCATAGTGCTGCCCATCCACGATTCGATGGAGGGAATATTCCAGACATTGAAGGAAGCCGCCCTCCTACAACAAGCCGGTTCCGGGTTGGGATTCGCTCTTGATGAATTGCGTCCGGCAATGTCTCTGACTAAACGTTCTCGCGGAAGTTCCTCTGGCCCAGTTTCTTTCTTAAAAGTTTATAACGAAGCTTTCGGCACTATAAAACAGCAGGGTCGTCACGGTGCGAACATGGCGATGATGAGCGTTGATCACCCCGACATCCTCGACTTCATACGTTCTAAGGAGAAGGAGGGCGAGATTGCCAATTTTAATATTTCAGTGAAGGTTACAGACGACTTTATGGATAAAGTGGTTAATTCTCCGGACACGCAATGGTACTGCAATTGGAAAGGCGTTAAGACCAAACCCCATAAAGTGTTGCGCCACCCAAACGGTTCAGTATACGGCTCCGAGGAGATTGATATAACCGCAGGTCAGCTGTTCGATGAGCTTATACATTATGCTTGGACTAATGGCGAGCCGGGAATAGTTTTTATAGACAAGATCAACCGGACCAATCCTTTGCCCGGTCTAGGTGAGATAATGAGCTCCAATCCGTGCGGCGAGCAATTCCTGCATCCGTATGACAACTGCAATCTGGGCTCGATCAATCTGGCTGAGTTCGTTAAAGAGGGAAAGGTGGACTGGGCTAGGCTGCGTTCGGTGACTAGGGCTGCGGTCAGGTTGATGGACAACGTCATCGACAAGTTCGACTTTCCGGTTCCTCAGGTTACGGAGCTGGCCAAGAGGAATCGCCGCATTGGCCTTGGAATAATGGGTTTTGCCGACATGCTCTATCAGTTAGGCGTCAAATATAACTCCAAAGAGGGGTTCAAGACGGGTGAACAGGTCATGGAATTCGTTACCCGCGAGTCCCACAAGATGTCCGAGGAGTTAGCTGCGGAGAAGGGATCCTTCCCGAACATAAAGCTCAGCGTATTTGCTAAAAAAGGCGTAAAAATGAGAAACGCCGCTCTTACCACGGTGGCGCCGACAGGCTCGATCTCGATGATGTTTGACACATCGAGCGGAATAGAGCCCAATTTCGCCCTGGCCTACGTTAAACAGGATAAAGATGGACAACAATATCACTACCTCAACAAATATTTCGAGGCTGAACTGCACCGGCGCAAGTTCAGCGAACGCAAGATAGACGAGATAAGGAAGGAAATAACTAAGACAGGGTCTATACAGCATATCAGCAATCTACCACAGGATCTAAAGGATACATTCGTCATATCTATGGACATCTCCGGTAGCGATCACGTGAGGATGCAGGCGGCCTTTCAGACCTATGTCGATAATTCCATATCCAAGACGATTAATTTCCCCAATAACGCCACCCACGAGGATGTTAAGAATGGTTTCATTGAGGCATGGAAGTTCGGGTGCAAGAGCTGCACAGTGTACCGCGACGGCAGCCGCAATATCCAGATTCTCAACCTAGGCACAGGAGAAAATATAACTGCCCCGACGGCGGTTTTCGGAGCCGAGACTGTCGAGGCCGTGAAGATGGACGACGCAACACTCAACTTAGAAATCGACCGGGGTAAAATCGCTCCACGAGTTAGGCCGGAGGTTCTGTCAGGAAGAACGTACAAGATGAAAACCGGATACGGCAAGCTGTATGTGACGGTGAATAATGATGAGAGTGGCGCTCCCTTCGAGGTATTTGCCACCATCGGCAAGAGCGGAGGATTCTTCCAGGAGCAGTCCGAGGCCATCTGTAGGTTGATATCCCTATCCTTACGTTCCGGCGTGAAGGTGGAGGAGATAATCAGCAACCTCAAGGGCATACGCGGACCGGTTGTGGCGATGACCCCCAAGGGGACCGTCCTTTCCCTGCCCGATGCCATCGGGCAGATACTCGAGGAGCATGTTAGAAATATAGATCCGGTTACGGAACCGTCGACGGTGCTGGTGGGGGTTGATAGTAAAGAACAACAAATCAAAGCAACAAAAACCCTCAGTCCAAAGAAGGAAAGGGCTATAGCCGATTTCGGACTTATACCAGGCTGTCCGGAATGCGGCGCTCCGCTGGTCATGTCCGAGGGTTGCATCAGCTGCAAGAGCTGCGGTTTTAACCGTTGTAGTTAGTTTGCAACGCAGCATTTACATTTCGCGCAGTTTGTGGTAATATACAGCCTAGAATAGGTTCGAAAAATCAAAATAGGCATATCGTTAATAGCGCGCCATTTTGTAGGAATCTAAATAGTCGATAAAAACCAACATAAATGGCGTACGATAACAATAGGGGCGAGCCTCAGCGTGAGATGTTCAAGGGAGACTGGAAGTGTGCTAAATGTGGAGTGGCGATAACCGAACTCCCATTTAAACCGGACGAGAAGAGGCTAGACCAACTTCTCTGCCGTGACTGTCACAGAGAGAAGAGAATGTCTCGCAGAGAGTATCGCTAATATCAGAAATAGCCCCACCGCGATGGTGGGGCTATTTCTATGTCCTAGTTTATCTTGAGCAGCGTAACTGTGAAAATGAGGGTCGAGTTGGCTGGTATACTGCCTACGGCATTGGATCCATAACCCAGTTGCGGAGGTATGGTCAGTTGTCTCTCCTCATTTACCTTCATGCCGACCAATCCTTCGTCCCATCCCTTGATCACCTGTCCGGCACCCAGTTGGAACGAGAACGGCTTATTGCCGTGCAACGACGATGCATCGAAAACGGTACCGTCGGTCAGCTTGCCTGTGTAGAGTACGCTCAATGTGTCGCCATCCTTAGCTCCGGTACCCGTTCCCTCCTTTAGGACCCGTATACCGACCGTGGTAGTGCTTGAGGAATTGCTTGGATTTGCCGGCGTGCTGTTGCTTGGGGACGCGCTACCCGCGTTCAGGAACTGCGTGGTCGAAGTAGTTGGCGTGGCTGTGCTCGGCGTGCCGGAGGTTAGATATATCAATAGATAGAGTATCAGAGATACCCCGACTATGATGATTATAGTTGATAACACTGCCATTTTGTTTATATGCATCTAATAAAAAATTTATTTTACGCAATCCAGCAAGATTCTTTTAATATAAATATAACTTATATCCACGATATTTCAAATAACCGACTACAAAGCGAACAATATAGCTATCGCCGCGGCAGCCATACATCCGAACGTTATCCAGATCAGCGTATTTGAAAGCCAGCCGCTCTTAAATTCGCCCATTATCCCTTTATTGTTGGCTATGCCAGCGATTATGAATATGAGGGGAACCGCTATGATGCCGTTTATGACCGCGGTTATGACCAGGGCTTTTATGGGATCTATGCCCACAAAGTTTATAAGCAGCCCAATCAGTGTGGCGACTGTAATAACCCCGTAGAAGCCGTGGGCCCTCTTCAGCTTGTAGCTGAGCCCTGCGCGCCAACTGAATGCTTCAGAAACCGCGTAAGAGGCGGATGCAGACAGTACCGGCACAGCCAACAGTCCCAGGCCGATTATGCCTGCGGAAAATATAAGCTTAGCCAACAGACCAGCGTTCGGGAAAGTATTCACCAGCGGCTCGAGCGCTCTGGCTGCATCGGCGGATGTGGCTATATTGGTTATGCCGTGGCTGTATAGGACGGTTGCGGTTGTGACTATGATGCACCAGGTGATCAGGTTCGAGGAGAACATACCTACAGTATTGTCTATGCGCATGGTTTTGATGTCCTGCCGACTCACTCTTGGCTGCCCCTCCTTGCTTATGAGGCCACGCTCACGTTCTTCTTCAACCTCTTCGTCCGCCTCCCAGAAGAACATGTAGGGCGATATCGTCGTGCCGATGACGCCGGTAAGGATGAACAGGAACGCAAAATTAAATTCGAGATGAGGCACGAAAGTCGCTCGGAGGATTTCTTGCCATGGCTCTCTGATAATCAGGACGGTTATCAGGTATGAAGCAAGCGAGAGGGCCAACCACTTGAGGATTCTGGCGTAGACTCCATATGACGTGAAAACCTCCAAAATCAGGATTACGGCCGTAAAAGATAGTATGAGTACCACAAAGTTTATTGGTACGATCAATTTGGCCGCTGCCGCCATTGCACCGATATCTGCCCCGATGTTTATTGTGTTGGCTATGAGTACGAGCAGGACCACGCCGATAGCTACGTTCCTGCTGTAGTATTTTTTTACCACCGTCACTATCCCTTTGCCGGTTACCCTCCCTATCCTGGCGCATGCCTCCTGTATGGCTATCATTAGCGGTAGCGTGAAGATGGCTGTCCATAACTGCCCGTAGCCGAACTGTGCCCCGGTTTGGGAATAGGTTGCAATGCCAGACGGGTCGTCGTCTGCGGCACCCGTAATAAGTCCGGGCCCGAGTATCCGCAAGAACCTATTAAAGGGTCTTTTCTTATTCCTGATATTCTGCTCAACCATCAATTATTTAATTATATTGCAGAAGGGGGCCGCATGCGGCCCCCTTCATTATTCATGAGCGTGATAACCCTACAACTCGGCCCTTACTGAGGCAGTGCCTGGTTGCTGGAGACGCATACCTTAGGTGGCTGCGTACCTGATATTATCGGTCCGGCGACCAGGCAGGACTGCCCTTTGGGACAATCGCTGTTGCTCTTGCATATCAACAGACCGTTGTAGTGGGTTGCGGCCGGAGGCAACTTGTAAGGTTGTGTGGTGGGTACGTTAGCGGTTGGCGTATTACCGGCAACGCTGCTTGTGGATGTGCTCTCCTCGATCGGATTGGATGCCAAGTATTTCTTCTGCTGGTACGCGGATCCAGCCCAGAACCCGATGAGAAACACAAGTACAAACAGCACAACGGCTATCAACTTAGAATACCAGGTTACTTCATTCCATCTTACATTCATTGGTTTGAGTAGTTGATCTTTCGAGTATTAGAAAGCGGTGGTTCCTATGGGCGTACCCATTCCGCTTGGTCCATCGTAGCTCGGTCCCGCTGTACATAATCCCGCTGGCGAGCAGGTGCCGTTGCTGCCGCTGGTTACATCATTGAGGTTGACTGTGTAAACGCCCTGATAAGGCAACGAGTTGGCTGGAACTCCGGCCGTAGCGCCATGCAACGCGTAGGCCGAGGCGATTATCGGCGCGGACAGACTGGTACCCCCTACCTGGAACCAGCCGGAGACACCGTTGTAGCGCACCGAGTCGTATACTGCGGCTCCGGTTGCCGGATCGGCATCAGCTGACACATCGTTCATGATGCGGTTGGCACAGATGGAACTGTAAGGATGCTGCCAGGTCGGTTGCGGTTCATAGGTACTGCAGCCGCTGCCCGTGTATTTCCATACGCTCTCACTGAGGTAAGAGTTGTCGTTATTGAGCAGGAGGGTGGTTCCGCCAACCGAGGTCACATAGGGCGAGGCTGCGGGATAGAATGTGCTATATCCGTTGTCTCCGGAACTAAATACGAAAGCGACACCATTCTTGTTGAAATGACTGTCATAGGCCGTCTCTCCCGAGAATTCACTGCCTCCCCATGAGCCCGAAACGGCCATTGCCCCCTCAGACACAGCAGTGTCCACCGCCTTTAGCAGGTTTGAGAAGCTGTTTGAACTGGCCTCAACCAGGGCTATCCTGCAGTTCTGACAGGTTGCATGAGCGACTTCCACGTCCAGCGCTATCTCAAGATCCCAGGAAGAATTAGCCTTGGGGAAAGAGGATGTTCGACCGTATTGATTGAGCTTTTGGAAGCAGGCCGAACTCGAGTTGGCTATAGACCCGCTACAAGCCGGCAATTGAGGTATCCCGAACGTTGAGCTGTACTTGGCCAGATCATTTGCAATCTTGGGATCGTTGTAGGCGTCCACCACCGCAATTAGCGGAGAAGTAGTCGAAGATGATAATCCGCTAAGACTATACCCGCCCAGTAGTTGTTTTGGGCCATAACTCCCCGGCGGAGGCAGTTGAGTAGGGGATAGTCCTCCTCCACCCGGGCCGTGCTTGCTCGGTCCGACCACAACCCTAGCGTCACAAGCTGCGTTGCCAGCAGTCGGTACGTCACACACCCGTTCGCTTTGCACGCCAGAGAGGGCAGATAATTTATCTTTGATTAGCTGCTCCAACTGTCCCCGCTGTTGGTCATCGGGATTTTGGCCATGTGTTTGGCCGTAGGCTATCGCCGCACCGAACCCCCCAATAAGGGCAGCAGCACTGATAGCCACAGCAAGAATTATTAGTTTATTGTTCTTATTGCTCATATTTTTGAGTTTGTATACGACATTTTAAATTAGTCTTAATTATAACAGATTACCATCGGTATCTGCACGCGACCTGTGAATTTTAGGCCATTATTACTAGCCTGAAAGCTTGCCCTTAAGCGTTTCAATTTCCTTCTTCAATTCAACCATTTTGAGCTCCCTGTCGACCATATATTTATTCATACGCTCTATCTCGGTCAACTCCTGGTTAAGCTCCATGATCTTCTCGTTAAGTTTGGTATTCTTGTCCTCGACCTCCTTGGCCAGATCTTCGGATCGCTCCCTCTGCCGTACCTCCTTAATCACGCTCTGAATCAGGAATATGCTGAACATCAGCACAAATATGAAGATGACTATGCGGAAGATCACCAGGAACAAAGCGGCGGAGAACAATACATCGGCCAGCGATATTACGCAAAGCACGAAAGTTAGAACCTCGGTGGTGACAACCTTAACACTTAATAGATGATGTCTAAAGATGGCATAACTCGCACCTATAACGAACGGCAGGGGAAACGCTCCGGCCAGCGGAATGAAAGTCGTAGTCTTAAACAGGACACCCGGTATGAATATGAAAGAAATTATGCCCGCGAACATTATAACCAGTCCCCAGAGGAGATACTTAAACTGGATTTTTCCAAGCGAGTCGGGGCCTTGATTATTTTCTTTATCAATATGACGATGCTGGCAAGCACCGCTCCAGTTGCGAACGTTCCGAATACGACTATACCTGGACCAGGTAGTGCGGTCCACCCGAAGATGTCTGGATTACCGTAGAGAAAGCATACGGAGAGAGAGTCACGATCGAGACCATAATCGCCAGCAGGAGCAACCCCCGCTTATATACTGGCTTTAGGTTCTGTCGGTCGCTGGGGGATACGTACATGAGTGCGAGGAAGGAATAGGCTTGGAAGGTCGCAAAGAAGATGGTAAACCGGCTCGCCCACAGTTGGAATTCTGCGCTGGAATAGGTCGGCAGGTAGTTCCTGGCCACGAAATACGCCGTCGCGCCCCAAAGTGCGTCCACTACGGCGAATAACAGGAAGAATCTGTTGGTTATACTGTGCCGGTTATTGGCGAAAACCACGAGGCCGAGAATCAGTTCAGCAGCGACTGCGATGCCTATAACCAAGACTTCGACATTAGCCGATGAGATCATCTAGACCTTCGTACGCTTTGTGTGTTTACATTGTAAATTATACTATAAATTAATGCCGCGACCCCCGAGCGTATATGACAGCCCAAGATATTATGAAATCGCCTTCTCTTACCGCGACGTTAAAAGGGAGGTGGATTTTATTGAGGAGGTAATCAGTAAGTATTCGAGAACCCCAGTCAGGTCCGTGCTAGAGTTAGCCGCAGGCAGCAGCCCCTACATGCTGGAATTTAGTGGGCGTGGATATAAGTATGTCGGCATAGAGCTTAATAAGAGGATGGTGGCCTATTCCAGAAGCCGAGCTAAAAGAGAACGCATCAACGCCATATTCGTTAACGCTGACATGAGAGACTTCTTGCTTCGGGGTAAGGTAGATATGGCATACCTGCTCTTAGGGTCGCTGTACCTAAAGAGCGACGAAGAACTCATTAAGCATCTGAAGTCTGTCTCTGCAGCGCTGGAGCCCGGTGGACTGTATATATTGGAAGGAGCGGTCAGTTTCTTCGATTCGGAAATTAGGAGGCAGTCTTGGACAATCAAGGAGGGTGACTTGTCGGTGAAAGCCACCTATGACCCGGAACCGTTGGACAAGAAGAAGGGAATATACAGCGAGCTCATAACGTTGGATGTCAATGATGGGCATAAATCCTTCACATTGGAAGAAAGGGTTTCAAAGAAAGTCTTTGATATAGAAACCTTCTTAAGTCTTGTAAGAAAAGAGGGCAACTTCAGCAATGTTGCATCGTTCAGCAATTTCAACACGCGTAGGAAACCCACCCCAGATGGGAGGAATATACTGGTGTTGCGTAAGAATAAGACACGATAAAACCGGCCTTAAGCCGGTTTTTATAATCGTATTTCTGGTGTCGACCATGCGCCCTTTCAGATACCAGGCGTGTTCCTGGGATGATTCAAGCCCGGGGAGCCCGAAGCACAAGCCTGCGTAGCGCAGATCGTCATCTCTTAGCCACAACGGTTCAGACGGTAGAAGTTGTTCCACCATAGCTTGGAGCATGCGATTCTTGCCGACGCTCACGACGCCGTCGCCGCCCTCTATCCAATAGAACCCTAGCGGGGCCCTGCTCCTTTCGGTGACGACTCTGTTGTCCCGTCCCTTGGATCTGATGAGCGCGTCACGTTCTCAGTCTTGGTCATCAGTCGCCTTTCGGTCTCGACAGCTTTGCTTCTGGGTAGGTTGCCGATTTCACGGAAATCGTCCAATAAGGGAAGGATGTTATTTCTAGACGCCAATCTAGACATATTCATGTTTTTAAGGAATATTTATAGATACCATAGACCGGGTATCTGTTTGTTTTCACAGACACCCTCGACCATAGGTATCACTCGACTTTTATAATAAAGGCAGTATTTAGCCAAGGTTCTTGATAAACGTAAAATAGCCACCTTACGATGGCTATTTTATTCCTCAATCGATCCGATATTCATAGTAGCCAAGAACGGAGCAGGTCCTCGCGGTTGTCCCAGTCATTGTCGGGCGCCATCCTGTTAATTATCTTCCAATCGTCGTCCGTTATGTCATATCCAGCATATTCGCCGCCGGAGAGTATCTCCCAGTACATT
>CAZWFV010000007.1:0-24435 GCA_964633405.1 uncultured Candidatus Saccharibacteria bacterium | reverse complement strand
TGTCGGAGTACCCGGAATCGAACCGGGGCTACATCCACCCCAAGGATGCGGGCTACCACTACCCTATACTCCGCGTCCGATTTTAGGCAGCCACCCTTGCTTTCTTCCCCAGTGTTTTAATACACTGTGCGCAAGCATAAACCCTACGTCCGTCTAATCCTAGGGTTCTTTGGATATTGGGGTATTTTCGGGATTTTGGTTGAGGGTTATACTTAGTCGCACGCAGTTTAATCCTGTGTCCGCGCATAATCGAACCTTTCCCGCATATCTCACATTGTTTCATTTTACGGATTATGAATACCATAATCATAGGCATATTTCAACTAATAGTACTGCTTTTCTCGGTAATAATTCACGAGGTTTCTCACGGCGTCATAGCTTTGAGTCTTGGGGACGATACCGCGAAGAATGCTGGGCGGCTAACGCTTAACCCCCTGAAGCATTTGGATCCAATTGGTTCTGTCCTACTGCCGATATTTCTATACATAAGCAATCTTCCGATAATAGGTTGGGCCAAACCCGTTCCGTATAACCCGTACAATCTTCACAAGGATTACCGATATGGTCCGCTGAAGGTCGCCATTGCCGGCCCCATTTCAAACCTGTCCTTAGCCGTAATTTTCTCTCTGGCGATAAGGTTCCTAGATCCGTTCGTGTCGGAAATGACGATTGCCTTGCTGGGCGTGGTCGTATTTTTGAACATTCTTCTAGCCGTATTCAACCTACTGCCTATTCCACCTCTGGATGGATCTAAGTTGATCAGCTTGGTCTCACCACGATACAGCCAAATGATGGAGAGGATGGGGCTGTACGGACTGATTCTAGTGCTGTTACTTCTGTTCTTCTTCGGACAGTATATATTCCTGATATCATCTTTCGTTTTTCAAGTATTCGTGGGCCAGGCTGGTACCAATGCCTTCCTTAGTCTCCTTGGCTAGGTCGGCATGTAAAAACGTTGACACTCAGCCGCTTATTCTTGTATATTAATGCCGCGATGCCTACGATTCATCAGCTCTTGAAGAAGGGGCGGAAGACGAATCCTAAAAAGAGTAAATCCCCGGCACTGGGGTTTTATTTTAACGTGCTCAGAAACAAGCCGGTTGATTCGGTTTCTCCGTTCAAACGGGGTGTTTGCATAAAGGTGTTTACGACCACTCCCAAGAAACCTAACTCAGCTTTGCGCAAGGTTGCGCGCGTGCGTCTTACCAATGGCCAGGAGGTAACGGCTTATATTCCTGGGATAGGACACAACCTTCAGGAACACTCGGTTGTTGTCATCAGGGGCGGCAGGGTTAAGGATTTACCTGGGGTCAGATATCACGTCATACGCGGTATGCTTGATATGGCCGGCGTCCAGGGCCGCAAACAGCAACGTTCCAAGTACGGCACGAAACACGAAGTCGAGAAAGGATAAGTATGCGTAAGAAACGTAATTACAAGCGTGATTTTAAACCTGAGGCGCTATACGGCAGCATCACCCTCTCCCGTTTTGTAAACAGCGTGATGAGCGACGGCAAGAAGTCCGTCGCCGAGAAGGTGGTCCACGATGCTCTGGATATAATCAAGAAAGAAGTGAAAACCGACGATCCATTGGCAGTATTCGAAAAAGCGATCCAGAACGTATCACCGTCTATAGAAGTATCTTCGAGGCGGGTCGGCGGAGCTAACTATCAGATTCCTAGAGAGGTCAGACCGGAACGCCGTTTCGCTTTGGCCGTCCGTTGGATTATTGGAGGCGCCCGCGGCAAGAAAGGCAAGGGTATGGCCAAGAAATTGGCCGAGGAGCTTATTGCCGCAAGCAACAACGAAGGTTCCGCTATCAAAAAGAAACTCGACGTCCATCGCGTTGCCGAAGCCAACCGCGCCTTTGCGCATTTTGCAAGATAAACCAGAAGACAACGTGATTTCTTTGTTTGTATTTAATCGGTAAAGATGGGTCGGCAATATCCAATTGAGAAAGTTAGGGATATAGGGATCATTGCCCATATCGACGCTGGCAAGACTACCGTAAGCGAGCGTGTTTTGTTCTACACGGGAATATCACACAAGATAGGCGAGGTGCATGAAGGCCAGGCCATCATGGACTGGATGGAACAGGAGCGCGAGAGAGGCATAACCATTACCGCAGCGGCCACAACCTGTTATTGGAACCCGACTTATCAAGGCGGCAATAAGGAACACGAGACCAAAATAAACATCATTGACACGCCCGGACATATCGACTTCACGGTTGAAGTGAAAAGATCGCTAAGGGTGCTTGATGGTGCTGTGGTTGTGTTCGACGGCGTGGCGGGGGTTGAACCGCAATCGGAGACCAACTGGCACTATGCCGACGAATATGATGTGCCTAGAATATGTTTCATAAATAAACTCGACCGGATGGGGGCGAGCTTCGAGAAAAGTTTCAAGTCCATAATTGACCGCCTGACCCCCAACGCTGTAAGAATCCAACTGCCGATCGGTGAGGAAGGGGGGTTCTCCGGTGTCATAGACCTGATCAGAATGAAGGCATTCTCCTTCGAAGGAGAGCATGGTGAGAAGATAATCGAGACGCCCATTCCCGCAAACCTTAAGGATGAGGTAGAGAAGGGGCACCACGAACTTGTCGAGAAAATCGCTGAGCAAGACGACAGCCTGACATCTAAATACCTGGAGGGTAAGGAAATTACGGTCGGAGAACTAAGGACCGTGTTGCGCAAGGCCACCCTTAAAGCTGCTTTAGTGCCGGTATTATGCGGTTCGGCTCTGAAGAACAAAGGAGTGCAGTTCATGCTCGATGCCGTGGTGGATTATCTACCTTCACCGGAAGACAGGACCGGCGTGAAGGGAACCAAGCCTGATGGTGAGGAGTTTGAGGTGGATTCCAAGGATGACGAACCGTTCCTAGCCCTTGCCTTCAAAATAGCCGCTGATCCGTATGTCGGCAGCCTTACCTACTTCCGTATCTACAGAGGGGTGCTTAAACGCGGCAGTTACATCTTAAACTCCACCAAAGGCAACCAAGAGAGGGTCGGGCGCATACTTAGGATGCATGCCAACCAGAGGGATGAGGTTGAAGATATGTACGCCGGAGATATCGGGGCAATAGTCGGCATGAAGGATACGACCACAGGAGATACGCTGTGCGACCCCGATAACCCGGCGATTCTGGAGAAGATAACTTTCCCGGAACCGGTTATAAGCCAGAGGGTAAGTCCGAAAACCAAAGCTGACCAAGAAAAGATGGGTGTCGCCCTGCATCGTCTAGCTGAGGAAGATCCGACCTTCCGCGTTGGCGGCGACCCCGAGACGGGGGAGACCATTATTTCCGGAATGGGCGAGTTGCACCTTGAGGTACTGGTGGAACGCATGAGGCGTGAATTTAACGTCGGAGCAGACGTCGGCCGACCTCAGGTCGCTTATCGCGAGACTATAAGTGGCGAAGCTGAAGCTGAGGGCAAATACATCCGTCAAACCGGAGGTCGCGGACAATATGGCGATGTCTGGTTGAAGGTTAAGTCGGGCGAGCGCGGATCTGGCTTCGCCTTCTTAAACGCCCTTAAGGGCGGCGTCATACCGCAAGAATATGTCCCAGCTGTGGAGAGGGGGGTGCGTGAGGCGCTTGATCGGGGTATAATCGCCGGCTTCCCGTTGACCGATCTGGAGGTAACGGTTTTCGATGGTTCATACCACGAGGTGGATTCATCCGAAGCCGCTTTCAAGATTGCAGCCTCCATGGCCCTTCAGGACGCCGCCAAACGAGCCAACCCGATTATTCTCGAACCGATAATGGATGTTCAGGTTATAGTCCCACCCGAGTTTTTGGGAGATATAACCGGCGACGTATCTTCAAAGAGAGGCAAGATCGAAGCTATGAGCGACCGGGGTCAGGCTAAAGTTATCGACGCGAAAATCCCTCTTTCGGAGATGTTCGGTTATGCGACTAAGTTACGCTCGATGACCCAGGGCCGAGGATCTTTCACCATGGAGTTCTCGCGGTACGATCCAGTTCCAAAAAATCTTGAGCAGACGATCGTCCAAGGTCGGAAATAACCTGTAATGATGAGGGCTTTGGGGGATAAGTAAGAGTTGACACCATACTCCAGTCCTTATACAATCATAGGCGTCGCGAAAATTTTAAATAAAAACTAAGAAAAACTATGGCAGAAAAAGAGAAATTCTCACGGTCGAAGCCGCACGTCAACGTCGGTACAATCGGCCACGTTGACCACGGAAAGACCACCCTTACCGCCGCCATCACGCACGTTTTATTCATGAAGGGGCTGGCGAGGAAGGAAGAGAAAGTCGATCAGATTGATAACGCTCCTGAAGAGAGGGCGCGTGGCATCACTATCGCACTGCACCATTCGGAATATGAATCGGAGAAGCGTCATTATGCGCACATAGACGCCCCCGGTCATGCCGACTACATAAAGAACATGATCACTGGCGCTGCCCAGATGGACGGTGCTATCTTGGTTGTCGCTGCGACTGACGGCCCAATGCCGCAGACCCGCGAGCATATCTTGCTTGCCCACCAGGTAGGCGTACCAAACATCATTGTTTTCCTGAACAAGTGTGATATGGTTGATGACCCTGAACTTATTGATTTGGTTGAGTCTGAGGTCCGCGAACTATTGAAGAAATACCAATTTGACGGAGACAACGCTCCAGTCATAAGAGGTTCAGCCCTTAAGGCCTTGGAGGCCAAGTCGGTTGATGATCCAGCGGTTAAGCCGATCCTCGATCTGGTTGCCGCTCTGGACGCTTATATTCCTGAACCAAAAAGGGAAACTGACAAGCCGTTCCTTATGCCGATCGAAGACATCTTTTCTATTGAAGGACGGGGAACGGTTGTGACCGGGAGGGTTGAGCGTGGCAAATTAAAAGTGAACGAAGAGGTTGAAGTAGTCGGTTTAAGGCCCACACAGAAGACCGTTATAACCGGCCTGGAGATGTTCCAGAAGACATTGGATGAAGCTATAGCCGGAGATAACGTCGGTGCTTTACTCCGCGGGTTGAAAAAGGAGGACGTCGAGCGCGGTCAGGTCATAGCCAAGCCAGGTACAGTGACTCCCCACAGCGAATTTGAAGCCGAGGTCTATGTCTTAAGCAAAGAGGAAGGCGGAAGACACACACCTATATTTACGGGTTACAAACCGCAATTTTACATCAGGACTACCGATGTTACAGGAGAGATTACTCTTGCCCAGGGCACGGAGATGATAATGCCCGGCGATACGGCTAAATTCACGGTTAAACTCGTCGCCCCAGTCGCGCTGGAGGAAAAGCAGCGCTTTGCTATCCGCGAGGGCGGACACACGGTTGGTGCGGGTGTGGTAACAAAGATAAGCAAGTAGGATTGAGGTTGGCCCGTCAGAGAACGGGCCAACTAAACGGACACAGTACATTACTAAGGACGTAAATGGCTACAAGAGACAAGGAGACCATCCAGGGTGACAAACTTCGCTTAAGGATAAGATCTTACGATCATCGCTTGGTCGACAACTCTTGCCGGCAGATTATCGATGCCATGCAGCGTCTGGGGGCCGTTGTCGTTGGACCATTGCCGCTACCCACAGAATTCAAACGTTATACGGTGAACCGTTCCACTTTCGTACATAAGAGGTCTCGTGAACAGTTCGAGATGCGTATTCATAAGCGTCTCATTGATATTCCAAAACCAGCTCCCAAGGTGATCGAATCGTTGCGCGATTTGAGCCTGCCCGCAGGGGTAGACGTGGAGATAAAGATGGTGTAGCATACACCAGACCTGCATTAAAGCAGCGTTAAATAACCCGCACGCAAACCTCCGTATAGAATATCTAGAACGCGTTTGATGTGATGAGGGACGGTAATAAGGCTTTATTTAAGCAATCAAAAGCAACCGACCTCCCGGTTGTTTTATTTGTGAAAATTATAAATATGAAAGCAGCTCTAAAGGGCAAAAAGATTAATATGACCCAGGTTTGGAAAGACGACCGCGCTATAGCCGTGACGCTGATTAAGGTTGTCTCTAAGGCTGAAGGGCATGAATTCAAATCAGGCGATGTCGTTACGGTAAGCGGCACTTCCAAGGGACGCGGATTTCAAGGCGTTGTTAAGCGCCACGGCTTTGCTGGCGGACCAAAGACACACGGCCAGAAGAACAGGTGGCGTGCCCCAGGTTCCATCGGGGCGACCGCGCCTCAAAGGGTAATGAAGGGCACGCGCATGGCCGGGCGTATGGGTGGCCAGAGGGTTACTCTGAAGAACCTGACCATAATCGATGTCGACAGCGACAAAGACATCCTTACCCTTAAGGGGGCTGTACCTGGAACCAAGGGTACTGTCGTTGAGATAATCCCGTCGCTAAAGCCGGTTAAGATTTAGAATGACAGCAGAACTATATACAAAAGAGAATAAGAAAATCGGAACCGTTGATCTGCCCGAGAGGATTTTCGGGGTGCGTTGGAATTCGGACCTTGTGCATCAAGCTATGTTGGCTCAGCAGAACAATGCCCGCCGCCCCTCCGCTCACGCCAAGAGCAGGAGTGAGGTTTCCGGCGGAGGTATAAAACCTTGGAGACAGAAAGGTACGGGAAGGTCCAGACACGGCTCCATCCGCTCGCCTCTGTGGCGCCACGGCGGCGTGACTCACGGACCCAATGCCGACCGTAATCCAACCTCAAAGCTGAACAAGAAGATGAGACAATTGGCTATATTTGCCGTGCTGTCTCGCCGTTTTAAGGATAACGAAATAAAGTTCGTCGACTCGCTTGAGGGTATAGAAGCGAAGACAAAGGTTCTAGCAGCCATTCTTAAGACTCTGTCCGGCAGTAGAATGGGCTCCCTGATACTCCCAGTGAGCAATCCGAACATATATCGAGCAAGCAGGAACATCAAAGGAGTAAAAACCTTGGATGCGAGGGCTCTAAACGTATACGACCTATTGAAATATAAGCAGATAATAATAGAAAAGGGCGCGCTTGATCTCATGGATAAGCATTACAATGGCGGGAAATAAGTCACATATAATAAAACCTTGGGTTACAGAGAAAGCTGCTGGAATGGCCAAGTCCGGTCAGTATGTTTTTATCGTCTCTAAGAGCGCCAACTCAAAACAGATCAAAGAGGAGCTCGGAAAGATATATAACGTCCACGTCATGAGGGTGAACGTGTTGAGCAAGCCCGACCAGTCTGGCAGGAAGAAGGCGATAGTCACCCTTAAGGCAGGCGAAAAAATTGACATTTTACCGCAATAAAGCGAATATTGGTCGGAAATTCAGACATGATTAAACACTACAAACCATACACACCCTCTCGTCGTTCTATGAGCGTAATAGATTACAGCTTGCTTTCCGATGTTAAACCGATGAAGCGATCCCGCCGTCGTTTGCCGTCGCCGGCTGGAAGGAATAACCGCGGTCGCATAACCGTCCGTCATCAGGGTGGGGGGGTTAAGAGACTTTACCGCGAAGTGGACTTCCGTCAGACGAAGATAAACGTTCCGGGCATAGTTGAGACGTTGGAGTACGATCCGTATCGCAGCGCCTTTATAATGCGCGTCCTATATAAGGACGGGGATCGTCGTTATCATCTCGCGCCTGAAGGCATAAGGGTTGGTGATTCCATACTTATGTCGGATGGCGCCGAACTTAAGGTAGGAAATCGTCTGCCCTTAAAGAATATTCCCGTCGGTTACAACGTTCACAACATAGAGATTAATCCGGGCAGGGGTGGTCAGATCGTTCGTAGCGCCGGCAACCAGACTCAGGTAATGGCCCAGAGTGACGGCTATACCGACTTAAAGATGCCGTCCGGCGAGATTCGTCGGGTATTGTGGGGCAATTTTGCTTCGATAGGACAGGTATCTAACCCTGACCATATATTGGTGTCTATCGGAAAGGCCGGACGCAGTCGTATGAAGGGTATACGTCCTACCGTTCGCGGCACAGCCATGAACCCGGTTGACCATCCTTATGGGGGCGGTGAGGGTAAACAGCCCCGCGGCACTAAGAGACCCAAGACTTTATGGGGCAAGGTTACTGGCGGGCACAAGACCAGAAGGAAGAAGAAGTATTCAGCTAGACTTATTATTTCTCGTCGTGTAAGGAAGAGCCGTAAGAAATAAGATGAGCAGAAGCAGCAAAAAAGGACCATATGTCGATCAACGCCTGTTGAAGAAAATCTCGGGTTTGAAACCGGACGCCAAAACAGTCATCAAGACCTGGAGCCGCGACTCTGAGGTATCCCCAGAAATGGTAGGCTTCACCTTCGGTGTCCATAACGGCAAGGATTTTGTGGCTGTCACCATTGTCGAGGAAATGGTCGGGCACCATCTGGGTGAATTCTCGCCGACCCGTAAGTTTTTGAGGCATGGCGGCAAGATCCAGAAGGAATTGGAGACCAAGGCCGCAGAGGCCCAGAAGGCAGCGTCTCAAGCCGCCAAGACCGCAGTCCCCGGAGGAAATAATAAGAAATAACCAATGGCTGTAAACGAAACCAGAGTCAGATTGAAGAATTTGTCTATAGCGCCGAGGAAAGTGCGCTTAGTCGCCAACCTTATAAGGGGCATGCAGATAGACGAAGCTCTGGCCCAGCTTACCGCCGTTACGTCGCGGCCGGCCGATCCCATAACGAAGCTGCTTCGTTCGGCTGCATCGAATGCAAAGACTGCGGGCATGAACGTCAACAATCTCGTCGTCAAGACCGTATTGGTCGACCAGGGGCCGATGATGAAGAGGATCCTGCCCCGGGCACAGGGTAGGGCAACGCCGATACACAAGAAGATGAGCCACGTAACACTTGTGCTGGCCGAGTCAGCGTCGCCGAAGCCGAATCGATTCGATTTGACCAAGGTGGAAAAGAAAGTCAAGAAGGAACGTAAGGACGAGCGTCGGGGTAAGGCCAAAAAACCCGAGGTTGAGAAGCCAATACAGGAGAAAAAGGAGACTAAGAGTCCAGGGTTCTTTAGGCGGGTGTTTCGTAGGAAAGCAATATAGATAAAGAATGGCACAGAAGATAAGACCGGATTCATATCGTTTAGGTATCACCAAGGGTTGGGATACCAAGTGGCTGTCCACAAAGAACATGGCTGCCTGGTTAGAGGAGGACGAGAAGGTCCGCGACGTCATTATGAAGAAGATCGGTCAAGCCGGAGTGGCCAAGATCGAGATAGAACGTTTAAGCGATCGATACAAGATATCGATCAAAGCCAGCCGTCCAGGGCTGATAATAGGTCGGGGAGGGAAAGGTATCGAAGAATTAAGTAAGGCCATAGAGAAGGTGTTAAAGGCTAAGACAAACCTCAGCCTTAACGTCGAAGAACTTAAGCGCACCGAGCTTTCAGCTCAAGTCGCAGCTCAGAACATGGCCTGGGACATAGAGAAGCGCACTCCCTTCAGGAGAGTCATGAAGAAATCCCTAGAGTCGTTCTTCCAGCACCGCGAGGTTCAAGGAGCGAAAGTGCAGATCGCCGGACGGTTAAACGGCAGCGAGATAGCTAGAACCGAGTGGCTGGCCAAAGGCAAACTCCCCTTGTCTACATTAAGAGCAAACATAGACTACGGTGAAGCAACTGCATTCTGCACTTACGGTGCCATCGGCATAAAAGTCTGGGTGTACAAGGGAGAAATATTTGATAAGAAGTAATCTATCATGCTTATTCCGAAAAAAGTAAAACACCGCAAGTGGCACAAGGGCCGTTCAAGGAAGCGCACAACTGAGACGCGTGGTTTGACCGTTGCCTACGGTTCATATGGTTTACAAGCCCTGGAACAGGCTTGGGTCACCTCTAAGCAGCTTGAGGCGGGGCGCCGCACAGTGACAAATTTCTTGAAGCGTCAAGGACGCCTATGGATACGCGTCTTCCCCGATAAGCCGGTTACCCAGAGACCCCCCGAAGTGACTATGGGCGGAGGAAAGGGCGCAGTCGATCATTATGTCTTCCCGGTCAGGCCTGGAAGGATAATATTCGAGGTGGACGGCATTCCGAAGGAGATGGCTCACGAAGCCCTTACTTTGGCCGGACACAAGTTGCCCATTAAGACCAGGGTAGTTAGCGCTTAACATCCATTTGAAGATGAAAAAGAACGATATCCAAAAACTAAAAGATATGGCCTCCGAGGAGATGGAAAGGGTGCTGTATACCGCAAGAGAAGAATTGCGCGGACTTAAATTCGACTTGGCTGCCGGGAAGGTCAAGGACATAAAGACCGTTTCGGAAACGCGCAAGAAGATAGCTCGCCTGATGACATTCCTCAATCAAAAAGCCAAGAGTGGGAATCCATAAAATGACAGAGAACAAATCAAGTATGCATAGGCGTTTGGAAGGCGTTGTGGTCTCCGATAAAATGTCGAAGACACGGGTAGTTGCGATAACCCTCTCCAAGTTCCACCCCAAATATAAGGAGCACTACCATATTACCTCGAGGATTAAGGCACACGATGAGAAGAACTCTTATAAGATGGGCGATGTGGTTGTGATTGAGGAAACGAGGCCCATTTCACGCCATAAGCGATTTAGGATCGTGGAGAAAATCGGTAGCGTCTCGGTTCAAAAGAATATTGAGGAATAGATATGATTCAGGAACGCTCTATATTGAAGGTCGCTGACAATTCCGGAGCAAGGGTTGTGCGTTGCTTCCGCGTGTTAGGAGGCGGTCGCAAACGCTATGCACGTTTAGGTGAGACCATAATCGCTTCAGTACAGTCAGCGGAACCCAGGAAGAGCCTGAAGAAGAAAGATATAGTGCACGCCCTGGTCATAAGGACCAAGGCGCCGATCCGCCGTCAGGACGGCAGCTATGTGCGCTTCGATGAGAATGCGGTAATCATCGTCGACAAGGGCGAGCCCATAGGTACCCGAATTTTCGGCCCACTACCCAGAGAGCTTAAGGAACTCGGCTACGACAAGGTTATTTCACTGGCACAAGAGATAGTCTAATTTCAAAGCAATGAAGATAAAGAAAGGAGATAATGTAATAGTCATAAAGGGCAAGGACCGCAGCAAGTCTGGTAAGGTCGTTAAGGTCTTCCCAATGGGGAAACTACTGACCATAGAGGGCATCAACCTCCATCAGAAAACTATCCGCCCTAAGAATACCAATGAGAAAGGACAGTTGGTTAAGTTACCCAAGCCAATTCCAGTTTCCAACATTATGATAGTTTGCCCCGCCTGCGGTAAGCCAAGCAGACTGGGTTTACGCGCCATAAAACAGGGTCGTAAAGAGAGATATTGTAAGCAATGCAACGCAACCATTTAGACAAAATTGTGGTATCGGCCGGTGTCGGCAGGCTTCGTCAGAATCCGCAATTTGAAGAGAAAATCCTACCGGCTATCGTCGAGGAGCTCGGGTTGATTACCGGCCAGAGATCGGCTGCGCGCCCGGCCAAGAAGTCGATTGCTACATTCAAACTAAGGCAAGGGGAGACGGTTGGCCTTATAACTACGCTCCGCGGCAAAAGGATGAATGACTTCCTTAAAAGGATGGTTAATATAAGCATACCGCGCGTAAGGGATTTTCGTGGCATAGACTTGAAGAATTTCGACAAACGCGGCAATTTGACAGTAGGGTTCCGTGAGTACACTGTTTTTCCAGAAATCAACGCTGAGACATCCAAGGTCAACTTTGGATTGCAGGTCACATTGGTGACGGACACCAAGACTAAGGAAGAGGGGATAGAATTCTTCCGCAGTATAGGCTTGCCAATAAAAGCTAAATAAAATGGCCAAAAGTTCAGTCATAGCCAGAGCAAAGAAGAAGCCTAAATATTCGACTCGGATAGTGAGGCGTTGTTGGCGCTGCGGCCGCAAGCGAGGATACATGCGCGATTTCGGCCTGTGCCGCATCTGTTTCAGGGAATTGGCTGAACGCGGAAGAATCCCCGGGGTTAAAAAGGCCTCTTGGTAGGAATGGTATACAGCATACTCTCAAGAATTGATAATGCTTTAACCCGTAAGATGGATCGGGTAAAGATTCCGTACTCCAGCATGGATATGGCTGTATTAGATGCCCTCGTTAAGTACGGTTACCTGACCGGCGCGACTCGCAAAGGACGGGGCGTAAAGCGCATCATCGATGTTGATTTGAAGTACGATGAGCAGGGCCGACCAGCAATCAACGGCATCAAATTGATCAGTAAGCCGTCTCGCCGGATGTATTCCGGTTACCGTGACATCAAAGCCTCCCGACGTGGCAACGGACGCTACATAATCTCGACCCCGTCGGGGATAAAAAGCAATCACGACGCCAGACGTGGTAAGTTGGGTGGCGAAATATTATTTGAAATCTGGTAATTCAAGCAACATGTCTAAGATAGGTAAAAAACCAATAACAGTACCGGACAACGTTAAGGTGCAAATCAGCGCCGACTCCATCAAAGTGGAAGGCCCTAACGGTAAAGCCGAACTAACCATACTCAAGGGGCTCAAGTTGACCATTGACGGAAATTCCTTAACCGTCGTCCCCGACAACGAGTCCAAGCAAATCCGCAGCAATTGGGGGACGATGCGCGCGCTAATTCAGAACGCTGTAACCGGCGCCACCACGGACTTTAGCAAGGAGTTGATAATCGAGGGAATTGGTTTCCGCGCAGAGGTTCAAGGATCTAACCTAGTTCTGAATATAGGTTTATCCCATCAGGTCCGTTTCCCCATACCGCCTGGGGTGAAGATAGCCACTGAAAAGAACGTGATTAGGATATCTGGATCAGATACGGTTCAGGTCGGGGATGTAGCCGCTCAGATCCGTAAGTTGAAGAAGCCGGAACCTTATAAGGGTAAGGGGATACGTTATTCCGATGAGATCGTTCGTCGTAAGGCAGGCAAGAAAGCCGTCAGTACCGGTGGGGCCGGCGGTGCAGCTAAGAAATAAGCTTAAATGAGAATCAAACAACAGAACATAATAAGAGAGAGAAGGGCGGCAAGAACTCGGGCTAAGATAAACGGCACTGCGGATTTACCGCGCCTTTCCGTGTTCCGCAGCAACCGCAATATATACATACAGTTGATCGATGACACTAAAGGAGTGACGGTATTATCTGCGTCATCCAAGGAACTAAAGGCGGCAAGGGCCGTTAAGAAAATGACTCAGGCCGCAACTGTAGGCGAATTGTTGGCTCAGAAAGCAAAGAAAGCAGGCATAAAGTCGGTTATCCTTGATCGTGGCAGATATCGTTATCATGGTAGAGTGAAAGCTGTGACTGACGCCATGCGCAAAGATGGAATAAAGATATAGAAATGAGGGAATTCAGGAATATAACCAAAGATGAGTTCAAGGATAAGACCTTGGAGACGCGACGTGTCACCAGGGTTATGGCCGGAGGCAAACGTTTCCGTTTCCGCTCAACTGTTGTTATCGGCGACCTGAAGGGACGAGTCGGTGTCGGTATGGGCAAGGGAATCGACCTCCAGCAGTCTATCCAGAAAGCTCGGCATAACGCGAAGAAGAATCTGGTTAAGGTACCACTTAAGGACGGTACGATTCCGCATGAAGTCGAGTTTAAGTTCAGTGCCGCCAAGATAATTATTAAGCCAGCTCGTTCTGGTCATGGACTTATGGCTGGCGGCGCCGCACGTATAGTGCTGAAATTGGCTGGCATACGTGATGCTACCGCTAAGTGTCTGGGTACAACTACGAATAAACTGACGACGGCTATGGCCACACTGGGGGCGTTGGAGTCAATCCGCACGTGGAACGAACCCGTTGCAAAGACCGAGAACCAAACCGAGGTAAAGCAGGGATAATATGCAGTTACATCAGTTAAAACCGACCCATCCTCTTTCTTCCAGCAAGCGTGTCGGCCGTGGCGGCAAACGAGGCACTTTCTCTGGCAGGGGAACCAAGGGACAACACGCTCGTGCTGGTCACCGGATTCGTCCGGCTGAGCGTGATTTCATACAGAGACTCCCCAAGCTTCGCGGTGTCGGCAACGTAGCCTTAAATGTTAATATAGCTAGAGAACTAGCCAAGAAACGCAAGGAGCACAGGACTAATAAGGCTAAGGCCGGAAAGTCATCTGCAGATGGGAAAAATTCTTAGTATCTTCAGGATAAAGGATCTACGCAACAAAGTACTCATAGTTGCGGGGATTTTGATCTGTTATCGTATTTTGTCAGCTATACCTATCCCTGGGGTAGACCAGGCGGCCATGAGGCAGTTGTTATCCAATAACCAAGCCTTGGGTTATGCCAGCATATTCTTAGGGGGCAGCCTATCTACGGTCTCTATAGCTATGTTGGGCCTTGGACCGTACATTACCGCCACCATTATAATGCAGCTTCTGACCATGATATTTCCCAACCTGAAGGCCATGTATTATGAGGAGGGAAGTGCCGGACAGGCTAAATTCAACCGTTATTCCCGTTATTTGACCGTACCTCTGGCGCTGCTTCAGTCTTATGGCTTTCTGAGCTTGCTGCGGTCGCAGAAAGTGATAACCGGCCTGAGTTGGGAGCAGGCATTGGTCAGTGTGCTCGTGGCTACGGCTGGTTCGATGATTCTGTTATGGTTCGGTGAATTGATCACGGAGCAGAAAATAGGTAACGGCGTGTCTATTCTGATATTCGCCGGCATCATCGCTACAATACCGACCGCGTTCGGTGATGCATTATTCATCATGCGCAATACCCCGGGTTCCGTGCCCGGTTATGTTGTATTCCTTGTTTTAAGTTTAGTAGTGACTGCCGGGGTGGTATTGCTGAACGAAGGAGTGCGCAAGATACCTGTATCCTACGCTAAGCGCATAAGGGGAAATAGAGTCTACGGCGGCGTTTCGACCTACTTGCCGCTTAAGGTCAACCAGGCCGGGGTAATCCCGATAATCTTTGCGATATCCGTACTGATAGTGCCCCAAGTCCTGGGCAATATAGTCTCCGCCTTCTCCGTCCATATAGGCACCGTGATCATCAATTTAGCCAACGGCTTGCTGGCCAATCATATCGCTTATACTCTAACTTACTTCCTGCTGGTGTTTATATTCACTTACTTCTATACGGCTATAACCTTCGAGCCAAAGGAGATAGCTAAGAACCTTCAGCGGAGCGGCGGCTTTGTTCCAGGACTGAGACCCGGTGATCCCACGTCCCAGTACCTCAGCAAAGTAAGCTCTAGAATAACTTTATTCGGGGGCATATTTCTAGCAGTCGTAGCCGTGCTTCCACTTATCACCCAGGTTTTTACAAACACTCAGTCTCTGACCGTTGGCGGCATAGCCTTGCTTATAGTCGTGGCTGTCGCCTTGGAAATCGCCGAACAAGTTGATTCACAACTGACCGTTCGCGAATACGAAGGTATAAGGTAATATATAAATAATGAAGGCCGTCGCTATATATGGTTCTCCTGGTGCGGGCAAGGGGATGCAGGCTACGCTGCTCGAACACCACTATGGTTTCACTCACTTCGATACGGGGAAATTCATCGAACACACGGTCCACGATCCGGACAAGCAGAAAAACAGGACCATAAGGCATGAACGCAAGCTGTTTGACGCTGGCTATCTGAATACCCCTTCCTGGGTGTTCAGTATCGTCAAGGATAAGATAACCAAATTATCTAAGGCCAAGGAGAGCCTTGTCTTCAGCGGTTCGCCAAGGACGTTGTACGAAGCTGAACGACTGGTACCACTGCTGGAGAGGCTGTATGGCCGCAAGAATCTGGTGTTCTTCTCGCTCGACGTACCCAAGGAGATGGCCGTTTACCGCAATCTCCACCGCAGGGTGTGCTCATTGTGCGGTGCGGTCATAATCCATTCAGACGTCAGACACAAAGAGTGTCCGATTTGTAGCGGTAAGTTGGTTAAAAGGAGTTTGGATAATAAGAAGGCTATAGTAAGGCGGTTCGAGCAGTATATCGACAGGACCAAGCCGATATTCGAATTTCTAAAGGAACGCGGCTACAGAATAGTAAAGATCAGAGGCAATCGCTCTCCCGCCGAAGTTTTCGGCAGCATCTCGCAGCATATCCGATAGACTCCCCGCTATAATTCTTATAGCATTGTTACATGACCTCTCTTATAAAAACCGCGCCGCAGGTTTCCCGTATCCGTCAGTCGGCCAAAATACTGGCTGCCGTTCTGCGTAAACTTGCCTCAGTTGTTTCTCCAGGGGTAAGTCTGATGGAACTGGATCGCATGGCCAGAGAGTTGATAGAAAGCGCGGGTGGTAAACCGGCTTTCTTGAATTACCGTTCTTACGGAGCCAGCCAAAGATACCCGTTCACCCTTTGCACCTCTGTGAACGACGTAATTGTCCACGGTCGCCCCTCGCCGTATATCCTCAAATCTGGGGATGTCCTTAAGCTGGACTTGGGTGTTGATTGGAGAGGCGGGATAAGCGACTCGGCTATTACGGTGCCGATCGACAAGGTAAGTAGCGAGGGGTTGAGGTTGATCAAAGTGACCAAGAAAGCCCTACGCGAGGGCGTCCGTATAGCCAAAGACGGCAATACGGTGGGGGATATCGGGTTTGCGATCGAGCGTACGGTTAGTGCCGCCGGATTCAGGGTCATCGAGGGTCTGACTGGACATGGTGTCGGCAATGAACTTCATGAAGAGCCGGCTATATATAACTTCGGTAAACCGCATACCGGTATGGTTCTTAAAAGCGGTATGATCATTGCCATAGAGCCGATGATCAGCGCGGGCGGCGCCTCTATTAGGCAGCTTAAGGACGATAGCTTTGTCACCGGCGACGGTAGCCTGGCAGCTCACTTCGAGGACACGGTGTTGGTCACCAGAAGTGGGGGTGAGGTGCTAAACGCCTAGGGAGTTATGGTGAAACTGAACAATCCTTTGGCTGTAACGTAATAGACCACGCCTAAATTCTTGTTATAACTGAATTGGGTGACTCCATTGGAAATAAGGTCACTGTTCACCGGTGTTCCTGTAGCCGACTCGATGAAATCAAGGTTTCCGTTCCGCAGACTAAATAAATGGGCATCGTCTTTATACCACTCCAGGTCAGTGAATTGATTGCCCCTGGCCGCGTCTAGGCTGAGATAGTCATTGTTATCAATATCGTAGACGAACATAGGTCCATCGTAATCGCCAAAAGCGATGTATTTTGAATCCGGCGAAAAGGCAAATATGCCGACCTTGTCAGCCACAGTTATAGGAGCTTTATCCTGACCGGATCCGAACAGATATAACTTTCCGTTACTGTCCAGTATGGCAGTCAATGAACCGGATGGTGATACCTCGATCTTCGCGGGCGATATGCTAACGTGAGACTTGAAATCTTCTAATGTTGTTGATGCATTGAGTACCAGGTTGTAGCTCCACGCCCCTTGGTTATTTGTCCAGACAAGCTGATCGTTCGTGGTCGTGAAAGCGGCCGTCTTACCCGAGACTATTCTGGTCAGAGACAGGTTGCTGGTGTCCATTACATACAATCCATCCGATGTGTTTAAAATCACTCTCGAATCGTCGAATGGGTGGAAGGCCACGTCATATATAGTGGCCTCCGTCCTCAATTTTAACTGTGAAGATCTAAGATTCGAGAATAAAGCTGTCAGATTCAGGCTGGAACTGAGGTTAGATACATCCGTCAGGTAGTAAATCGTACCCGATCTGTTGCTGGTTATCACGCGACTGCCGAATGACGCGGTTATCAATTTCGACCCTGGGATTGCATGGCCCTGGAAGGATATGGAATTGTCGCTAGCAGTCACTAGCTGTCCATCAACGGATAAGAAACTGTTAGTACCCGTAGCGACGCTCTTTGAGCCGCCGCTTGGCAGTAAGATTATTTTGTCGAATACCGTCACGCCGCCGGATATGACCTTTGCCGTCTTATTCCATGTCACATAGCCGTCTTTCGATACGGTTACGCTGTGTTCTCCCGGAACAAGGTCGGATATCAACGTACCTGCATCCAGAAGACTGGATTGGTTCGGGACATGCCTGCCGTCCAAGGTTATGGATGCGTCGGAGGGCGTGCTATTTATATATATGCCGCCAATTCTCTCAAAGGAGTCGGTCTTGAAACTGAATCTCCATCCCTGCGAGTACAGAAGCACCGTCATACCCAATAAAAGGAAGAGCAAAAGGAAGAGATAGAACAAAAGTCGCCTAGTTTCCCGAGACATTCTCATCTATAATAGGCAAGATGAAATTCGTTGTAAACGGCGGAAGGAGACTAAGAGGCGATGTCGATGTCCGCGGATCCAAGAATGCAGCCACCCCCGTACTGGCCGCAACCCTTCTGACCTCACGACCTTGCATAATCGAGAATATACCGCTCATCAGCGATGTCCGTACCGTCATAAGTATCCTCGAGAGCATGGGTTCGAACGTCACCTGGCTCGGCGAGAGAAGCTTAAGGATCGTGAACAAGGACATAGATCCAGCCAGGATTAACCAGGATCTAGTGCGTAAGATCAGGTCTTCCATACTTTTTATAGGGCCGCTGTTGGCTAGATACGGAGAAGTCTCCATAGCTACGCCCGGCGGCTGCCACATAGGCGTCCGTCCAGTCGACGCCCATCTCGAGGCAATAAGGGATATCGGTGGCAGCGTGGCTTATGATTCCGGCAAGGATATATATGAGATAAAGCGGCCTAAAAGTCTATGGGGAAAAGAAGTCGTGTTAAAAGAGTTAAGCGTGACCGCCACGGAAAATCTTATGATGGTCGGTGCCTTATCTGCGCCGCTGAAGATCAGTCTTTGCGCGGCCGAGCCGCACATCCAGGAACTGGGATCGTTCATAGGTGCGCTGGGAGCGGATCTGGACGGGCTTGATACCCACGAGATAAGGGTCACCGGTAAGATAAACAACGATGACGGGGAGGTGCGTCATCTCATCGCCAATGATTATCTCGAAGCTGGCACGTTTATGATCCTGGGCGCAGCGATAGGGAGTAAATTGAAGATTAAGGGGGCGCCTCTGAAATTTTTAACCTCTCCGCTGCAGAAATTGAGGGAGTTCGGTGTCGCTATGGAGATGGATAGCCAGAACAATGTAACTGTAATCGGAGAGACTAAGTCCTTGCGTCCGGTGCGAATACAGACGCTCCCATACCCGGGATTCCCGACCGATCTGCAGGCGCAGTTCGGCGTACTGGCCACCCAGGCCGAAGGAGATAGTTATATCTTTGACACCCTTTATGAAGGCAGATTAAAATACATCAACGAGCTAGTTAAGATGGGTGCGCGGGCAGAAATAATGGACCCACACCGTGCCCGCATTTCCGGTCCCACCGGACTTCATGGAGCCGAGATTAAAAGCTTGGATCTCCGAGCGGGAGCGACGCTGGTCATAGCGGCCCTATTGGCTAGCGGACAGAGCTTATTGGGAGATATAGAGCAGATCGACCGCGGTTACGAGCGCATTGAAGAACGCTTAAAGCCGTTGGGGGCGGATATAGAAAGGAAATCAGACTAATGTTTGTAAATAGGATCGGCATAGACTTAGGAACTACCAACACCGTGGTTTTTGTGCCAGGCAAGGGGTTTATAGTGAATGAACCTACTATTGTTGCCCTTAACCTGCCCGACAATACGGTTATGGCCGTCGGACGAGAGGCTAAGGAAATGATCGGTCGGACTCCAGGAGATATCGCCGCCTATCGGCCGCTTAAAGACGGTGTTGTAGCCGATTACTACATCACCAGGGTGATGCTTAAGTATTTTATAGGCAAAGCCATCGGCCAGTGGAATATGTTCAAGCCTGACGTGGTCATCTCCGTACCGGCGGGGATTACTGCAACTGAGAGGAGGGCGGTTATCAATGCTGCACAGGAAGCCGGGGCCAAGAATGCATATGTGGTACGTGAGCCATTGCTGGCTGCCTTGGGTGCCGGTACAGCCATAAACTCGTCCTCGGGCAACATGATCATAAACATCGGCGGTGGAACCTCTGAAGTCGCGGTTATCTCTCTGGGAGGTATAGTCTGCTGGTCAAGTATACGCGTCGCCGGCAATAAGTTCGATGAAGCGATTATGGGCTACATCAAGAGGAAATACGGCGTTGCCATAGGCGAGCAGAGCGCCGAGGCGATTAAGATATCTGCCGGATCAGCTATGCCCCTTAAGAGCAAGCTCGAGATCAAGTTCAGAGGACGGGACCTGATTAGCGGCCTGCCAAAAGACCTGAGTATAAGCTCAAATGAAATAGCCGAGGCGCTGAATCCGTATCTGATGGACATCGCTGCTTCGGTCCAGAATGTGTTCAACCAAACACCGCCGGAACTGGTGGCCGACGTAATGGAGAAGGGAATGATCCTCTCAGGAGGGTCGGCCAATCTACGCCACGTCGACGGTTTTTTCGAAAGGATATTCAACGTACCCACTTACATAGCTGAAGATCCGCTGCTTTGTGTAGCTAAGGGTTCAGGAATAATTATAGACCATCTCGATGTCTACAAACGGACGCTCCTCAACAAAAGATAGGGAAAAGGAGGCTGCCAGACGCCGCGTGGAAAGCGGTATCTTTGGTTATGACGAACTGCTCAAGCTGTTTGTCGGTATGGCCGATAACAAGACTCTCTTCCAGAGTTATATTTTCTTCGGGGAAATCGGGGTGGGCAAATTCACCTTTGCCGATTACTTAGCGAACTACCTCGAGTTCGGCAGTTTCAGTAAGCCGACGATCCCGCGCAGCGAGACCATGATCCTGACCGTCAGCGGCGGGAAGGAAAGCATAGGGATAGATGCGATACGGGACGCCAAGTATTTCCTATCCAAACAGCCCTCAGCATCAGCCTACCGCACCGTTATTGTCGACGGCGCGGATAATCTGACCGATCAGGCCCAGAACGCACTGCTCAAGATATCAGAGGAACCCCCGGCGCATGGCTTGCTTATACTTATAACGGCAAATCTTGATAACCTACTACCCACGCTACAATCCCGCTTTCATAAGATCTATTTCCCAAGGCTTCCCGAAGAGCGGATCAAAAAGTACCTTGGATCTGTACTAAAGCTAGGGGAGGAAGAAGCTATACGGATAGCCGCCAATTCCTTTGGTAGAATAGGTAGGGCTTTGCAATTAAGATCGGATGACGAGCGAGCCATCAGGGCGGACGTGCTAAAAGCCATTAAAAACATATCTGCAGCCAGACAGCTAGTGACCGATAATCTTGACGATCCTGACCGATTAAATGCCATCATAAAGGAGATGATCGCCGAGCTTGCCCGTAATCCCGAGCGCAACACAGCGACATTAAGGGAGCTGGTGGAACGCGCCGCTATCAATAATCTATTGAATGCAAACAAAAGACTTCAATTAGAAGCAGCCCTATGGACCATCTAAAGGACCTAGAAAAAAGATTCACTGATATAGCCAATGGTCTTAGGGAAGAATTTTCCTCTTTTAGGACCAATCGGCCGACGCCGAAGTTGATTGAGAACGTCAAGGTGCTTTATATGGGGCAAATCCTGCTTGTCAAGCAGCTCGGTTCAATATCGATTGACCCACCCATGGACTTGATTGTGTCCCCGTGGGACAAAGAGGCTCTACCTCTGATCGCAAAGGCGATAGAGTCGGAGAACCTCGGATTGGGAGTCTCCCCTCAGGGAAATACGATCAGGATTCGTACGCCCAAACTGACCGAAGAAAGGCGCAGAGAACTTGAGAAACTGATACGAGCGGCTACCGAACAAGCCAGGATCAAGATGAGAATGGAGAGGGATGTTGTCAACAAGGCCGCGAATGCCGAAACCGATAAGGACGTAAAATTTCGTTCTAAAGAGAACATACAAAAACTGGTTGATAAGTTCAATGAATCCGTGGAAACGTTGCTTAAAAACAAGCTCGAGGAGATAGCCAGCTAGATGTTGATAACCATTATAGCAACGGTCATACTTGTATTGATCTTAGTTATCGGCCACGAGTTCGGTCACTTTATAATGGCCAAATTAATGGGAGCCACAGTAACGGAATTCGGCTTCGGCTTCCCCCCGAAACTCTTCTCGAAACAATTTAAGGGCACCGAGTACAGTTTCAATACTTTGCCCTTCGGTGGTTTCGTGAGCATATATGGAGAGAATCCCATGGAGAAAAAGCCGGAAGTGGGATCAGGAACGGCGCCGCGCAGTTTTCAAGACCTCTCTGCTTGGAGAAGGGCACTGATAATGGTCTCGGGCATAGTCATGAATTTGCTTATAGCTTGGGCAGCGCTATCCATAGTTTTCATGATAGGTATACCGTCTACCGTGGTCGTGATGGACGTCCAAGCCAACAGTCCGGCGGCCCAGGTCGGCCTGATGTCCGGCGATCAGATTCTTAACTTCTCGACGCCAGACTCATTCAACTCATACATAGACCAGAATTTGGGCCATCCGGTCAGTTTCGAAGTGCTGCGTTCCGGTAAAACCTTGGATATGAACGTCACACCCCGCGCCAATCCTCCAGAAGGCCAGGGCCACGTGGGTCTGGTTATATCCGAAGGTGGAGTGGGACGGGAGAACTTCTTCTATTCTCTGCTCGATGGCGCAAAGACAACCTGGGAACTAATAAAACTGATAACTTATTCGTTGTGGGGATTGATTGTGGGCCTCTTTACGGCCCACTGGAAGGCCTTATCTGAAGTTACCGGCCCGGTCGGCATCTTCTCCATCATCGGTCAGGCGGCCCAACAAGGTTCTTCTTACCTGATATATCTGCTAGGTCTGATCTCCATCAACCTGGCGATAATAAATATTGTTCCCTTCCCGGCGTTGGATGGCGGCAGGATCCTCATGGTTGGGATAGAGAAGGTGACCGGACGGAAGATCAAGCCTACGGTCGAGGCTTGGATAAACGGAATTGGCATAGCTCTTTTGCTATTTTTAATGGTCCTGATTACCATAAGAGATATACTCCGGCTTTTCTAGATGAAACAGAGCGAATTATTCACCAAGACCCTGCGTGAAGCGCCCAAGGACGAGGATGCCATCAACGCTCAGCTCTTAATAAGAGCCGGTTTCGTAGATAAGTTAATGGCGGGCGTATATACGATTCTGCCGCTAGGGGTGAAGGTTTTGGACAAAATCCAATGCGTCATCCGTGAAGAAATGGTGAAAATAGGCGGCAATGAAGTGCTCATGCCCACCTTGCAGCCCAAGGCCAACTGGGAGAAGACGGGCCGGTGGGATAATCTAGATACGCTCTTCAAGTTCACCAGCTATTACACCAAGAACGACTATGCCCTCGGGCCGACGCACGAAGAGGTTGTCTCACCCTTGCTCAAGAAGTTCGTCATGTCCTATAAGGATTTGCCGAGGTATGTCTTTCAGATCCAGACCAAGTTCCGCGACGAGCCACGCTCAAAATCAGGGCTCCTGCGGGGGAGGGAATTCCTTATGAAGGACCTGTATTCCTTTCACACCGACGATCGGGATCTGGATAAGTACTATGAGATTGCCAAGAAAGCCTATGTCAAGACATACAAACGTCTGGGGATAGGGGACAAGACTTACTTGACCTTCGCCTCGGGTGGATCTTTTTCCAAGTATTCTCATGAATTTCAGACCGTAGCCAAGTCCGGCGAAGATACTATTTACATCTGTGACAAGTGCAAAATTGCGGTCAATAAGGAGATAATAAAGGAACAGAACGCTTGTCCGCAGTGCGGCAACAACGACTTGAGGGAGGAAAAGGCTATCGAGGTCGGCAACATATTCAAGCTTAAGACCAAGTATTCCGCACCTTTCGCCTTGGCCTATCGTGATGAACGGGGCAACATGAATGACGTGGTCATGGGCTGCTACGGCATAGGCATAACCCGTTTGATGGGAACGATAGTCGAGCTATTTCACGACGACCACGGCATAATCTGGCCGGAGTCGATATCTCCTTTCCGTTTCCATCTTGTAGAACTTAAGAAAGGTATGGCGCGCGGTCTTTATCGACGTTTACAGGCCAAGGGGGATAAGGTACTCTACGACGATAGGGAAATCCCTGCTGGGGAGAAGTTCGCCGATGCAGACCTTATTGGCATCCCTTACCGACTGGTCATTAGCGATAAGACCGGCAGCAAGAAAGTTGAGATCAAGAAGAGAAACAGTAAGAACGTAAAATTGGTCAGTTATGGAACTATTTCGAGGCTTCTATAAAAACGTTGGCATAGACTTGGGAACGGCTAATTTCCTGGTCTATCTGCAGGGCCAGGGTATCGTGGTCAACGAGCCTACTTTGGTCGCATTGAACAATCGCACCGGGCAGATCTTGGTTATCGGTAACGAGGCCAAGAAGATGCTTGATCGCTCGCCGGCGCATATAAGCCTGGTCAAGCCGCTCGTCGGAGGTGTGATATCAGATTTCGAGATGACCGAGGCCATTCTCAAATACTTCCTGAGAAAGATAGGTGGGGAAGGCCTGCTGTCGCGTTACCGTGTAGCTGCCATCTCTGTGCCTACAAACTTGACCGAAGTCGAACGTAAGTCAGTGGAAGATGCCGCTGTTTCGGCGGGAATATCAAAGGTGTTACTGGTTGAAGAGCCGATAGCTGCGGCGATAGGCGGCGGCGTGTGGTATTATTTCAGCCGGGCCCATCA
>CAZWFV010000006.1:10713-25209 GCA_964633405.1 uncultured Candidatus Saccharibacteria bacterium | reverse complement strand
AGTGGGAATGGGTAAATAAAGGCTTGGATGCTGCCACCCCAGGTACATAGGTTGATATCTTGTTGATAAGTTGGTGGGATATTGTAGATTTACCCAGTAAATAAGGACTTTGGCTCATATTGGCCCGAGTCCTTATTTTGTTGACGCTGTGGGCCGTCTGCGATAAACTGAAACTCGAAGTGGGGAATTGTGTATAAGTATGTGGATAAGTACCCATTTCTGTGGATAAGTCCACAGGGCACTAGGCTTGGGGAAGCCTTAATACAGTATTAAATATGATGTTTATAGGTGAATTCAGACATAGTATTGATCCCAAGGGCCGCATCGCTATACCGGCTAAATTCCGCAACAAGATATCTGGTGGCGCAATCGTAACCCGCGGCATAGATCATTGTCTGTTCGTACTGTCCGAAGCTGATTGGGAGAAGCTAGCCCAAAAACTCATCAGCTTACCGTTAGCTCAAGCTAATTCGCGCGCATTTGTACGACTCATGCTCTCTGGGGCAGCTGACGTAGAACTTGATGGCCAGGGCAGGATCCTGGTCCCGGATTATCTCCGCAAATACGCCGGATTAGACAAGGAAGCCGTGGTCTGCGGCGTATACAACCGCATCGAGATTTGGAACGCCCCTGATTGGGAAGAATATCGCACCAAAACGGAAGGCTCATCGGAAGAAATAGCCGAAAAGCTCGGAGAGCTCGGCATATAAATCCAAAGGTAACTGATTCCAATGATTATCAAAATTGCAAAAGTCGCATGAGGGGATCAGTTATATGCCGCACACACCAGTTCTTTTAGATAAAGTTCTAGAATTCCTATCTATAGATAGCGATGGGTTTGTCGTCGACGGAACGGTGGATGGAGGGGGTCATGGCTTGGAAATAGTGAAACGTCTAGGCAAGAAAGGGATCTTCCTTGGCATAGATCGGGACATCGGATTATTGGAAAGACTGACCAAGAGAGTAAAGGAGGTCAAACCGAAACCGCGGATCATCCTTCATCATGGGAATTATGCAGAATTGGCAGAGATATTACGTAGAGATGGGCTGCCTAAGGTGAATGGACTCCTGTTGGATCTAGGTTTCTCATCCGAGCAGCTGGCCTCTGGAAGAGGTTTCAGTTTCCAGATAGATGGACCGCTGGATATGCGCTACGACCAGTCTAAGGGAACAGCCGCTGCAGAGATTCTGAACAGTTCCACTGAGGATGAGCTCGCCGACATATTCTTTCACTACGGAGAAGAGAGATTATCTAGAAAAATCTCAAGGAAGATAGTTGAGAGTCGTAAGCGTGAAAAGATACTCACCACACTCCAACTGGTTGATATCGTCAGGCGTGTCGTACCGATGAACTACGAGAGGGGCAGGATAAACCCCGCCACCAGAGTCTTTCAGGCTTTAAGGATATATGTAAACGACGAACTGGGTCAGCTCCAAGCCATTCTAGATAGACTGCCCGATATAACAGCTCATAGGGGAAGGGTCGTCATCATATCGTTCCATTCATTGGAAGACCGCGTAGTTAAGAGGAGTTTCCAATCTATGAGTAAAGATAGGAAGGCCAGAATTCTAACTAGAAAACCCGTAGTGGCTGGTGAAGAAGAGATTGTCAGAAATCCGCGGAGCAGATCTGCTAAGTTGCGGGCTATAGAAATTATATAAGCGAGATAAAGACATGAGCATAATCCAACCCAATAGAAAACAGAACATCATTTTACTCATCGTAGGATTAAGCGTGCTTTTTATCATGTTCACCGTTGGGAATATAATGATTTATTCCAAAACGGTCAGCCTAACCCACGACCTTAACTCCCTGAAGGCCAACCTATCCAACCTACAGGTTAATAACGCTGAGTTAAAAAATGCCTTATACACAGAGACGGATTCTAATGCTATGAGTAAAATAATAGCTACGAGAGGTTTGATCGAAGACAAGAATCCTCAATGGGTTATCGTATCGGCACAATAATCTTTTTACTGGCTGCGCTGTATGCTTTATTGATAGTCAAGATATATAACATTCAGATAATCCACGGGAGTAACTATCAAGCTGAAGCGGCCCAGTATGATGAAATAGCCGGCTTAACTACCCCGCAACGGGGTAATATTTATTTCGCCGACAACAGTGGCGATCAAATACCGGTCGCCCTAACCAAGAACTTCCCGATTATCTATGCCGATCCTCAGACAGTTAGCCAGTCGGTTAAATCCGGCGATACTAGTGCCGCCGATATAGCGCAGGGACTATCGGGGATTACAGGAATAGATGCGACCAGGTTGCAGAAGCTTATAACCCAGGCTGGCAGCATATACGTTCCGCTCGTGCACAAAGCGTCGGATAGTGAGGTCAATGCGCTCACCACAGATCCCTTGCCGGGCATATATGTCGGCCAGGAGAAACTTCGTTTCTACCCTTTAGGCCCAGTTGCCTCGCAGGTACTCGGTTTTGTCGGTCCGAATAGTTCTGGGACCGGCAGCAGCGGCCATTATGGTGTCGAGGGTTTCTATAACAGTACGCTCGCCGGCGGTTCGGATATTGATCTCACTATAGATCCGAATATTCAGATGGAGGCGGAAAACATCCTTAATAACCTCATACAAAACAACAAAGCGACCGGCGGTTCCGTAATTGTGGAAGATCCGATGACGGGCAAAATCCTTGCTATGGGGGCATCTCCCGATTTTGACCCGAACAATTATGGGGCGTCACCTATAAGCAATTTCTTGAACCCGACGATACAGTCAGTTTATGAACCGGGGTCCATTGTTAAGGTACTTACCATGTCAGCGGGTCTTGATTCCGGTAAGATAACGGCCAGCACCACATACGACGACAAGGGGTATGTGGATGTGAACAAGGCCCATATCACGAACTATAACCTATTGATCCACGGTCCGTACGGTCCGGGTACGACGATGACCGAGATTATCGAGCACTCCATCAACACTGGCGCGATATTCGTCGAGAACCAGACTGGTAATAGCATTTTCACGAACTATATGAAGAGATTCGGCCTGGACCAGAAAACGGGCGTTGACTTGCCGGGCGAGGTCACGGGCAACTTGAATCAACTGAATCCGAAATCGCCACAGGTGGATTTTGATACAGCCGCATTCGGTCAAGGTATTTCCATGACGCCGTTGGAGTTAGTTACCGCCGTTTCGGCGATTGCCAACGGCGGGACATTAATGCGTCCGTACGTTAACTCTGATTTGGGGCCGAAGGCGATCGGGCGCGCCATAAGCACAACTACCGCTGAAGAAGTAACAAATATGATGGTTGATGCCGTTGATCTCGCTAACGTAGCTAATATAAATGGTTATTCTCTGGCTGGAAAAACAGGAAGCGCCTATATTCCTAATCTTAACCAAGGAGGGTATCAGAACGAGCTGGCTGATTCGTACATCGGCTTCGGACCAACATCCAATCCCCGTTTCATAGCGCTGATCAGATTGAACGGCCTCTCGGTTAATTCACTGGCAGCGGAGAGCGTAGTTCCTGCATTCCGGGAGTTGTCTCAGTACATCATTAACTATTACAATATCCCCCCCGACCGGATCCCTAGCCAATAATGTGAAATGAGGGAACTTATGCTCAAAACATTGCGTTGGATACTACGCGTATTGGCGCGCTCAACAATCTCGCGCTACAAGCCGTTTGTAATCGGTGTCACCGGAAGCGTCGGCAAGACCTCGACTAAACTTGCCATATCAACTGCGCTGACCGGCTCGTTTAGCGTCCGGACCGGACGAGGCAATCTAAACAACGAATTGGGTTTTCCTCTAGTCATCCTTGGCGATTACTACAAGACAGAGGGTTGGTCCTTCTGGATAAAGGCGATATTCAAGGGCGCGTGGAATCTCGTCTTCGGGGTTAGTTATCCCAAAGTCCTGATCCTAGAATATGCTGCAGATAGGCCCGGAGACCTGGATTATCTATTGGGCATAGCCAAACCGGATGTAGCGGTGGTTACGGCCGTGGGCAAGATCCCAGTACATGTCGAGTTCTACACCGATCCTGGGGAAGTTGCTAAAGAGAAGTCAAAATTGATTAGGGGACTCAAGGAAGATGGATTGGCCGTATTGAACTTTGACGATCCGGTCGTTCTGGCCATGAAAGAGCTGAATAGCGGCAAGACCGTAACTTACGGTTTTGGCGAGGGTGCTGATCTTAGAATAACTTCATTCGAGAATCACAGCGAGTTCGGGCGTCCTATAGGTATATATTTCAAACTTAAACATAATGATAGTTTAATCCCCATTAAAATAGAGGGCCTATTGGGAAAGTCGCAGGCGTATTCAGCCGCCGCCGCCGCCGCGGTGGGACTGCATATGGGCATAAATCTAGTTGAAACCGCAGAAAGGCTGGCAGTATATAAGGGCGAGAGGGGACGCACACAGATTATCCAGGGCATAAAAGACACCTACATTATTGATGACACCTATAATGCCTCTCCAAGTTCATCTCAGGCGGCGTTGAGTATACTGGATGGCCTCTCCGCGCCGCGTAAGGTTGCCATATTGGGAGAGATGGCTGAACTAGGTGCGTACTCCAAGAAAGCCCACGAGGACTTGGGTAGGATCGCTGGCGGAGTAGTCGGCTTGCTGATTACCGTAGGTGGCTCCGATAGCCGCCTAATGGCCATCGGAGCAATCGAAGCCGGACTTAATAAGGAAAATATAATCAGCTTCGATGACTCGAAGGTCTTGGCGCTAAAAGCGAAGGAGCTCATATCTCCTAAGGACATAGTACTTGTAAAGGGGTCGCAGTCGATGCGCATGGAAAGAGTTGTTAGCGAATTAATGGCCGAGCCAGACAAGGCCAGACAGTTGCTGGTGAGGCAGTACGGTAGGTGGCTAAGAAGCTAGATTTGCCCGCTTCTTCCGTAGTCTCTATAATGATTCCGAAACAGCATTGGCCCTATCGTCTAGTGGCTAGGACGGGGCGTTCTCAGCGCCCAAACCGGGGTTCGATCCCCCGTAGGGCTACCAGATTCAGTAATCTAAACAAGACAGCGTTCTGATGCAGACGATTTATGGAGATGATTGGTGGAAAGATGCGGTATTCTACGAGGCTTATGTAGATAAGTTTGCAAGCGACCTCAATGGATTCAGAGCGCGTCTGGACTATCTAAAATTCTTGGGTGTGGATTGCATCCACTTATTGCCGTTTATGCCATCGCCTATGGTGGATGATGGCTACGACATTTCTGATTATAGAGGCGTCCGGTCGGAATTGGGTGCCCTGGCCTGATTTCGAACGATTCGCTAAAGAAGTTCATAATGCAGGCATGCGTATCATAACCGATTTGGTTCTGAGCCATACATCCTCGGTGCATCCATGGTTTGTGGAGGCTAGAAGCTCTCGCGACAATCAGAAGAGTAAGATCCTTGTCTCAAGAACAGGTTCCAGCAAGTCGGTTTAATATATTTGCTATACTATACTAATGTTGCCAAGAGCGACCACAACTCGATAACCGATGCCGAGGGACAAGGTTATAATCTCTTTCTTTGGTATCGGACTGGTGTTAATTATAATTTCGGCTCTCATGATAGGCTTCATGATTCCCAAAGAATCGGGGCAGTTGATATTGCATTTCGACCCTGAACATAACATAAGTTTCATAGGCGGTAAGGTTATGGTCTTGAGCGTAATAGCTCTGATTGCAGTAGTAGGGTTAATAAATCTGTTCATAGCCAGAGAGGTGTATTATCGAGAACGTTTCTTGTCGTATCTAATCGCGTTCGTAACCCTTATTATCAGCATCCTTTGTCTGATAGCCAGCGGAGTGATTGTGGCTATAAATTAGTTTCTGCAAAGGAATGTTTCCGGGCCGTCGAGGATTGACTCATTGCTCCGTTTCTGATTTAATGGGCGAGCGATGTTTGCTGTAATCGAAACAGGGGGCAAACAATACAAAGTCGCCCCTGGCACCAAACTCAGAGTAGAAAAACTGTCGGCTGAAGCCGGCAAGTCTTTTGTGTTCGATAAAGTCCTTCTACTATCCGACGACAAACAGGAACTCATTCTGGGATATCCATATATAGTCGGAGCTAAAGTGGAAGCAGAAGTTCTAAGAAATTCGCGCGAGCCCAAGAAAATAGTGTTCCGTTATCACTCTAAAACACGGTATCGCAAGAAGAAGACTCACCGTCAACAATTTACCGAGGTTCAGATTAAAAAAATAAGCAAATAGGATTGCTTATTTTTTTATCATCCAAGACGCGGGCGCATCCATTGTTATACATGCGATGGACACGTGTTATAATTCAGCCTGATGCTGGTTTTGTATAACACGCTTTTCAGGAATAAAGAGGAGTTCAAGCCGATTAAAGGTAGAACTGTTCGTATGTATTCATGCGGTCCCACCGTATATAACTATGCCCACATCGGCAACCTCAGGACATATATTTTTGTCGACATATTGAAGCGGGTCCTTCTGGAGAACGGCTATCGGGTTAAGCATGTCATGAACATAACCGACGTCGGCCACCTTACTTCCGATGCCGATCACGGTGAGGACAAGCTTGAGATGGGTGCGGAACGTGAAGGTAAGACTGTCTGGCAGGTCGCTGATTTCTACACCCGGGCGTTCAGGAAGGATATCAAGGCCCTTAACATAGAACCGCCGGACATTTGGGCCAAGGCAACCGATCACATAAAGGATCAGATAAGCCTTATCAAGAGACTGGAGGAGAATGGTTTTACATATCAATCCAAGAGCGCCGTCTATTTCGACACGTCGCTCTTCCCTGATTACGGCAAGATGGCCGGGATAAAAGTCGCTGACCAACTGGAGGGTGGCGGCGCGCGTAACACTGGTGACGTTGAGATCGACTCATATAAGAAACATTCCAGCGACTTTGTCTTGTGGTTTAAACGCGCCGGCAAATATAAGAATCATGTTATGCATTGGCCATCGCCTTGGGGAGACGGTTTCCCGGGATGGCACATAGAGTGCTCGACTATGAGTATGAAATATCTTGGCGATACGTTTGATATTCATACGGGCGGTGTCGATCACATAGGCACTCATCACGTTAATGAGATAGCTCAATCGGAGTGCGCCACCGGGAAACCATTCGTTAGATATTGGCTGCACGGAGCATTTCTGACCATATCCGGCGAAGCGAAGATGGCCAAGTCGGGGGAGAACTTTATAACCCTTGATAAGGTTATCGAACATGGTTTTAGTCCACTGAGCTACCGCTATTTGGTTCTGATGGCCCATTATCGTTCACAGCTTAACTTCAGCTGGCCGAGTCTTGAGGGGGCGGATAAGGCCAGACTTAACCTTGAGGCCAGCATAAGGCGCATAAAGGAGATGTCCGCATCGAACAAGCGGGTCTCGGAGGCGGATAAGCGGAGTTACCGCGCCTACAGGCTTAAATTCGAACGGGCCATAGACGATGATCTGAATACCCCCCGGGCACTGGCGGTTCTGTGGGAAACTGTGCGCGATTCTGAGTTAGGTCCAAAGACTAAGGAGAAACTGATTTACGAGTTCGATGGCGTGTTCGGGCTGAGCCTGGACCGGATAAGGCCGATTCATATACCCAACGGGGTCAGGAAGATGATTGAAGAACGCGAACGATTAAGAATTAATAAACAGTTTATTCAGGCTGACACCTTGAGAGCGGAGATAGAACGATTAGGATATAGATTGGAAGACACAGCGGAAGGATTATTGGTAATAAAGAAGTAGAACAATTGAATGGCCAATAAGGAGAAAGACCTCAAATTGCCACCGCAGGACATAGACGCGGAGAAGTCTGTCCTGGGCGCCATAATGATCGACAAAGAAGCGATAAATCTGGTCTCGGATCTGCTAGCTCCGGAGGATTTTTACAAGAAAGCGCATGCGATGATCTATGAAGCGATCCTCAAACTCTGGGAACGGAGAGAGCCTATAGACATTCTCAGCGTGACCTCCGAGCTTAAGAAGAATGACGTCATCGCCGAAGTGGGAGGAGCTAGCTATCTCACCGAGTTGGTCAACTCTGTGCCCACTTCATCGCACGTCAGCCACTATTCCAGGATAGTTAAGGACAAGCGCATTCTTAGGCAGTTGATCAACGCCTCAGCCGATATAACCGAGAGTGCTTTTCATGAGTATGACGATTTAGATACCATGCTTGATTCAATAGAGCAACGTATATTCGCAATATCCGAAGGTTCTATATCAAAGAACTTTGTGCATATAAAGGAAGAACTGGGCAAGGCTTACGAAAGGATAGAGAAGATCCATGAGGGCGCAGGAGGTGAGGGGCGGATCAGGGGGGTGGCCAGCGGATTTGCCGAGCTGGATAAGATACTGTCCGGGTTTCAGAAATCGGACTTAATAATAGTCGGGGCCAGACCATCTACAGGAAAAACGGCGTTCGTATTGGACGTAGCCAGGCATGCCGCCATCAGGGGCGGATACACCGTCGGCTTATTCTCGTTGGAGATGGCTCGCGAGCAGATCAGCGACCGTCTCATATCCGCGGAGGCCGGAGTGGATTTCTGGAAATTGCTTACCGGCCGGCTGACCGACGATGCCGACTTTCAGATGATACAAATAGCCCTTGATCGCCTTAACCATTCTAAATTGTTCGTCGACGACACTTCGTCACCGACTATAATCCAGATCCGCTCCATGGCCAGGCGTCTGCAGGCGGAACAAAGGCAGCTGGATTTATTAATAGTCGACTATCTCCAATTGGTCCAACCGCGTAGGAATTACGACAGCGTAGTCCAGCAGGTCACCGAAGTCTCTCGCGGCCTGAAAGCCTTGGCCAGAGAGCTGAAGGTCCCGGTCATAGCCGTATCGCAGCTGTCCCGTGCCGTCGACCAGAGAGAGAGCAAATTACCCCGCCTTTCCGACCTTAGGGAATCGGGGAGCATTGAACAGGACGCAGATGTGGTCATATTGATGAGCCCCAAGACGCCGAGCATGGACAATGTTTCAAGCGACACCGACAGTATTGTTACATTCAATGTTGCCAAGCACCGCAATGGACCTACCGGATTGGCAGAACTATTCTTCGATAAGCGTATAGCCAGTTTCAAGAACATAGACAGTTATCGCGATGAAAATCCCAGAATCGATTAAGCGCTTCGTGGATACTTTCTCGGAGCTGCCGGGTATCGGACCCCGCCAGGCCATACGTCTGGCCTTCCACTTCATACATCGCGGTGCGGCGATGCAGAACGAGACAGCCAAGGTGATTTCGGACCTTAAGAACATAAAAACATGCAAGAACTGCTTCTATATATATGAGGGAGCGGGGGATCTGTGCGGTATTTGCTCGGATCCCCACCGGGATAAGAGCGTTATCGCCGTAGTCGAGAAGGAGACGGACCTCCTATCCCTGGAAAACGCTAAGAAGTTCAACGGCCGTTATCTGATAATCGGAGATCTAATGAAGAGCGGCGTTCTTGAAACCGAACAGAGATTGAGGCTGCAGAGCCTTAAACAATGGATAAAGGATTCATTGAACGGTAAGGCCAAGGAGATACTTATTGCCGTAAATCCCACATCGGCCGGCGGGATAATAGCTTCAATGATTGCCCAAGAACTCAAGCCGTTTGCGGATAAGATCACTAAATTAGGCAGGGGAATTCCTACCGGCGGCGAGATTGAGTTTGCCGACGAAGAAACGCTGCGCGAGGCCTTGACAAGGCGCGGTTAGTTGAGTAAAAGATGTACCACGGTACGTTAGTTTCCGGCCGAGCAGACTGGAAATATTGATTAGAGGCTTGTATCTTGAATACAATGGGAGATAAAAACGTTAACAAGGCAATACCCCCCGAAGAATCCGAGAAGAAGGATCAGGAACCGCTTAAGGAGGACGAGCTGAGTAGGGTAACCAAGGAACGCGACGAGTATCTGGCGGGATGGCAAAGAGCCAAGGCCGACTTCATAAATTACAAGAAGGAGGAATTACAGCGGTTGCGGGAGATCGCCAGGATTGGCGGGGAAGAGGTCATCCGTGACCTAATTCCGGTTGTGGACAGTTTCGAGTTGGGGTTGGTTTCGATTGAAAAGGCGGGGCCGGTAGAGAAAGGGGTATATATGATAAAAAGCCAGCTCGAGGATGTTTTGCGCAGTAAAGGTCTTGAGAGAATAAGAGTCAGTCCAGGTGACCAATTTAACCCGAGTTTCCAGGAAGCGGTAGGGGTTATGGATCTGTCCCTGCTGCCTGCTGATAAGAAGTGGGTTTCGGGCACGGTGGCCGAAGAGGTTGAAGCTGGATATATGTATCAGGGTAAATTATTGCGTCCAACAAGAGTAAGATTAGTAAAATAAAATATAATAAGATATGTCCAAAATTTTAGGAATAGACTTAGGTACAACCAATTCCGCTATGGCGGTAATAGAGGGAGGGGAGCCGAAGATTCTCGAAAATTCCGAGGGCAACCGCACCACACCATCAATAGTCGCGATTTCAAAGTCCAATGAGCGCTTGGTGGGCCAGGTTGCTAAACGTCAGGCTATAACTAATCCGCATAACACCATCTTTTCCGTTAAACGACTGATTGGTCGTAAATTTTCCGACCAAGAGGTGCAAAAAGATAAAAACTGGCTCCCGTATGAGATAAGGTCATCCGCAGATGGAGGAGTGGAGATAAAAATGGGCGACAAGTATTATCATCCGGAAGAGATATCGGCTATGGTTCTGGCTAAACTTAAGGCTGATGCCGAGATGCGGGTCGGCGAGCCTATACAGGAGGCGGTTATAACCGTGCCGGCTTATTTTGACGATTCTCAGCGCCAAGCTACCAAGAACGCCGGGGAGATAGCTGGGTTCAAGGTACGGAGGATAATTAACGAACCGACTGCTGCGGCGCTTGCCTACGGCCTTAACCGCCAGAAAAATGAGAAGATAGTTGTTTATGACTTCGGCGGCGGCACATTTGACATATCCGTCTTGGAGGTCGGTGATAATACAGTTGAGGTAAAATCCACCGGTGGTGATACGCACCTGGGCGGCGACGACTTTGACAAGAGAATAATTGAATACCTGGTGAAACAATATAAGAGCGACCAGGGCATAGACATATCTGGCGACCCATTAGCGCTGCAGCGGCTTAAGGAAGCCGCGGAGAGGGCTAAACACGAGCTCTCGACCGCGATGGAGAGCGAGATAAACCTTCCTTATATAACCTCCGACGCCTCTGGCCCGAAACACTTCCTTATAAAACTTAGTCGTGCCAAGTTGGAGGAACTGGTCCGGGATTACATCGATCGCTCTATGGAGCTTACCAAAAAGGCGGTACAGGACGCTGGCTTCAAATTGAATGATATGGATGAGATTGTAATGGTCGGCGGGCAGACGCGCATGCCGGCAATGCAGGAGGCGGTAAAGAAGCTGTTTGGCAAGGAGCCTCACCGTGGCATCAATCCAGATGAGGTCGTGGCCGTTGGTGCGGCGGTCGAAGCCGGCATATTGCAGGGAGACGTGAAGGACGTGCTCCTACTCGATGTTACCCCACTTACCCTTTCTATCGAGACAATGGGTGGGGTTGCTACGCCGATGATATCCAAAAACACGACCATCCCAACTTCTAAGAGCCAGGTATTCTCTACGGCGGCAGACAGCCAGACCTCTGTGGAGATACACGTGACTCAAGGCGAACGGCCCATGTCGGCCGATAATAAGACGTTGGCTCGTTTCATTCTCGATGGCATTCCTCCGTCGCCGCGCGGCCTGCCGCAGATTGAAGTATCTTTCGATATAGACGCCAATGGGATCCTGAGCGTGAAAGCGGTGGATAAGGCTACTAATAAGAGTCAGTCAGTGCGAATAGAGGCATCAACCTCCTTATCTAAGGAAGAGGTTGAACGCCTGAAGAATGAAGCTGCGGCCCATGCCGACGAAGATACCAAGAAGCGTGATCTTATCGAGGCGAAGAACCGAGCTGAGGCTACGATTTATTCAGCTGAGAAGTCGCTTAAGGACGCAGCGGATAAAGTCTCCGCAGAGATAAAGGATGGCGTTAACGCCAAGATCACCGCCCTTAGGACCGCAATGGGGTCCGATGATAAAGATAAGATAAACTCGGCTATAGACGATTTATCCGGGGAGCTGCAAAAGATAGGCCAGTCTATGTACGGTAAGGGTGGCGCTGACCATACGGATAATCCTTCGACAGGGGATAACAAGTAGGCTAAAATTTAATAATGGCTGAAGCTTCAATCCTTGAGAAAGAACCGGATGTAGCGGAGGTTAATCGATCAAGCTGGAAGCTAATTGTTACGCTGGTGGTTCCGGCCATCACTATCGGCGCCGCAGCTTATCTGTTCATTATCGGGAGCATGATCTGGTGCGGTGTGCTGGTTGTACTTTTCCTTAATCTCTTTGCCCTTCAATCTATATTCCTGAAGACGTCATCTCAGGTATGGCTGGGTTTATTCCTGTCAGTATTGGGGTTGATCCTGCCATTCTACTCCGTAAATCTTACCTACTTGGTGATCTCTGCGCTGTTCGTGCTGCTTTTCTTCAGTGCCGGCGTCTTCTCAGCTAGACACGAGTTGAACAATATGCTTAAGATCTCCTTTTCCAGCGTTGCCAGGAAAGCCATGGTGGGTGGGCTAACCGGCATAGGCGGCGGAATAGTAATTCTGGCAATTTCGGGCACATTAGGCATTCCGTCATTGTCATATTCCAGCATGGCTGTATATATCGACTCTTACATCGTCACGCCAACGATGCAGTATGTCGTTCAACAGCCATATTCGCCGGGTGAGACGGTGCGTGCATTCTTTGCCTCGGAAGCCAAAACGGCCTTGTCCGGTATCCCGGGTTTCAATGCCCAGCCTACCAGCTACAAGAATCAACTGATTGCCCAGCAGGCTAGTTCCTCGGTCGCGTTAATTGATGGTAAGTTTGGGATATCGCTCAACCCGGACGCTTCTATCTCGGCGAATATTCTCCAGGTAATAGTGGATAAGATGAACAGCCTAGGTCAGCCGGCCCAATTCCTTGCAATATTGGGTCTGTATATTATATTGTGGTCCGCAGTTAGGTTGGTGGCAGTAATCCTTTCATACCCACTGCTTATAACTGGATTCCTGATATTCGAAATATTGATACTCACCAACTTCGCGGAGATGCAAATGGAATCGCGCGCCCACGAGATTATAGTTTTGAAATAATTAAATGAAGGATTACTACAAGATACTCGGTATTTCTCGCAACGCTTCGCCAGAAGACATTAAGAAGGCTTATCGTCAGATGGCCCATAAATATCATCCTGACAAGGCTGGGGGTGACGAGGCCAAGTTCAAAGAAGTCAATGAGGCGTATCAAATACTTTCTGATACCCGCAAGCGATCTGAATACGATCGCTTCGGTCGGGTCTACGAAGGGGGACCAGCCGCCGGTCCAGGCGGCTTCCCTGGCGGATTCAATTGGGATGTTAACTTTGGGGATTTCGGCAATGTCGGCGATCTTGGAGATATTTTCGAGACCTTCTTCGAAGGGATGGGTATGCGGCCTCGACGCAAAAGCTATGAACAAGGTTCCGATTTAGAATTGGGCATACAGATAAGTCTTGAGGAAGCAAAAGCCGGAAAATCTATCGATCTTAAGTTCGAAACCAAAGTTGCCTGCGACTCCTGTGGCGGTTTGGGTTATAAATCTGACAGGGGTTTAAAAAAATGCGAACACTGCGCGGGGAGAGGAGAAATTCGCGAATCTAGGAGCACGGTGTTCGGCAACTTTGTGCATGTTGTCACCTGCCCGGAATGCAGAGGTCTTGGCGAAGTGCCCGTGGAATTATGCCCAAGCTGTAAGGGCGAGGGTCGCAAGAAAGGTTCTAGATCGGTAAAGGTGGAAATAAGACCAGGTGTAGCCGATGGTCAAATCATAAAGATTGTTGGAATGGGTGAGGCTGGCGAGCGGAAATCCAAAGCGGGGGATCTTTACGTTAAGATTAGTATCAAAAAGCACCCGCTCTTTGAACGGAGGGGCGACGACCTATATATGGGCATGGAAGTGCCTGTAACCGATATACTGCTTGGCAAAAAGAGAAAGGTAATCGGCCTGGGCGGCAGGGAACTGTCGGTCCAGATACCGGCTGGATTCGATCCGTCTAGGGAGCTGAAAGTATCCGGGGAAGGTATGTCCAAGGGAGGTAGCCTATATATACACATTAAGATCAAGACTCCTAAGCTCGATTCCAGGGCCAAGAAACTAGCCGAGGAGCTTGAAAAACTCCTTGGAGAAGAGTAATTTGTGATACAGTTTCTTTGGGTGACCCCGTCCAGTAAGAGATAATAGGGTAGTGTTTGGGTGAGCCGGTTGAGAAGCATTAATTGTTAGGAATAAAAGCCCCTATAGCTCAGTTGGTAGAGCAGCTCCCTTTTAAGGAGACGGTCCGAGGTTCGATCCCTCGTGGGGGCACTATAGTATCAGCTTCGACAAATCATGAAAAGTTGGAAATCCAATTTCACCGTACTTATATTAATTCTCATCATAGCCATCATCTCGGCTGTATTGATATATCCT
>CAZWFV010000006.1:0-10613 GCA_964633405.1 uncultured Candidatus Saccharibacteria bacterium | reverse complement strand
CGTACTTATATTAATTCTCATCATAGCCATCATCTCGGCTGTATTGATATATCCTGCCCGGAATGTAGAGGTCTTGGCGAAGTGCCCGTGGAATTATGCCCAAGCTGTAAGGGCGAGGGCCGCAAGAAAGGTTCTAGATCGGTAAAGGTGGAAATAAGACCAGGTGTAGCCGATGGTCAAATCATAAAGATTGTTGGAATGGGTGAGGCTGGCGAGCGGAAATCCAAAGCGGGGGATCTTTACGTTAAGATTAGTATCAAAAAGCACCCGCTCTTTGAACGGAGGGGCGACGACCTATATATGGGCATGGAAGTGCCTGTAACCGATATACTGCTTGGCAAAAAGAGAAAGGTAATCGGCCTGGGCGGCAGGGAACTGTCGGTCCAGATACCGGCTGGATTCGATCCGTCTAGGGAGCTGAAAGTATCCGGGGAAGGTATGTCCAAGGGAGGTAGCCTATATATACACATTAAGATCAAGACTCCTAAGCTCGATTCCAGGGCCAAGAAACTAGCCGAGGAGCTTGAAAAACTCCTTGGAGAAGAGTAATTTGTGATACAGTTTCTTTGGGTGACCCCGTCCAGTAAGAGATAATAGGGTAGTGTTTGGGTGAGCCGGTTGAGAAGCATTAATTGTTAGGAATAAAAGCCCCTATAGCTCAGTTGGTAGAGCAGCTCCCTTTTAAGGAGACGGTCCGAGGTTCGATCCCTCGTGGGGGCACTATAGTATCAGCTTCGACAAATCATGAAAAGTTGGAAATCCAATTTCACCGTACTTATATTAATTCTCATCATAGCCATCATCTCGGCTGTATTGATATATCCTAAGAAATGGGGCGCCACCGTCAGTCCCTGGAAGTATGGTTTGGATCTGGCTGGCGGCACGTCGCTGGTGTATGACATCGACATGTCGTCGATAAAGTCGGCCGATTACAATTCGGTTGCCAACGGACTGAGGGATGTCATCGAGAAACGTATAAATATCTATGGTGTTACTGACGCCCAGGTTACAGTAGCCCAAAACGGCAGCAAGTATCAGTTACTAGTCGACCTTCCCGGTATCAGCAATCTTGCCGATGCGGTGAAACAGATCGGAGAGCTTCCGACGCTGCAGTTTGCTCTTGTACAACAAAGTGCAACAAGCACGACCAGCACCAGTACCAATAATGGAGTTAATCTGGTTACCACGCAACTTACTGGCCGATATATTACCGACGCTAGTGTGCAGTTCGATCAGTCAAACAATGCCATAGTCACCTTCGACCTTAATAGTGATGGTGCGAAGATACTGGCTGACATCACCACCAATAACGTTGGCAAACCACTCTGTATACTTGTCGACGGTAATCTTGTATTTCCCGACAACGTAAGTCTTTCGTGTCCATCGATCAATCAACCTATAACCGGCGGTCAGGCTCAGATAAACGGCAGCGGGATAGATCCAACGGTGGCTGAGCAGCTTGTATCGAGATTCAACGCCGGTGCCCTTGCCGCTCCAATAAACTTAGTTAGCGAGCAGACGGTTAGTGCAACCGCCGCCGACAACGCGTTGCATCAGATTGTGGTTGCCGGGATAATCGGTACGCTATTGGTCATGCTTTTCATGATTATCTCATACCGTTCTCTGGGAGTGTTTGCTGCCATCGCCCTTCTAATATACACGTCGCTGTCGTTAGGCTTGTTTAAGTTCCTGATACCCGGTTTTAGTCTCACTCTTGCTGGCATAGCCGGTTTTATCCTTTCCATAGGTATGGCTGTGGATGCGAATATCCTCATCTTCGAACGGTCTAGGGAAGAGGTTAATAAAGGACTGAATTGGCACGCTGCTATTGAAGAGGGCTTTAGGCGAGCTTGGCCGTCGATTCGAGATTCGAATATAAGTACCATTATCACCTCGGTTGTGCTCTATTTCCTGACGTCCAGTTTCGTGAAGGGATTTGCATTGACACTCGGGTTCGGCGTCATAGTGAGCATGTTCTCAGCTATATTCGTTACCAGAACAATGCTAGAGGTTTTTATAAAGAAACAATAAGATGAGGAATTATATTGGACATCGCAAATTATATTACTGTATTTCCGGCACCTTGGTGGTCGCTGCTATAGCCGCAATCATCCTGTTCGGATTCCGTTTGGGCATCGATTTCAAGAGCGGATCATTATGGGAAGTTAAGATTCCGAACACCACGATCAATAATGTAAAGACTTTCTTTATCTCCACCCTCCATCAGAACGTCGAGACAGTTGCCTACGATTCCCAGAGTGAGACATATTCTATAACCACCGAAGTCATCTCCGAAGCTACGCGTCAACAATATCTCACTCAGCTGCAGAATCAATTTGGCGGCGGAGTGCAGGACGTATCCTTCTCCAGCGTGAGTCCGGTAGTGTCGGCGCAACTTGAACAGAACGCCATCTGGGCTATAATTCTGGTACTGGTCTTTATATCTCTGTTCGTCGCCTTCGCTTTCCGTAAAGTTTCTCGACCAGTCAGCTCTTGGAAGTACGGCTTACTTACTCTGACCACCTTGTTCCACGATGTCGTTATTCCAGCCGGACTCTATTCCGTCCTGAGTAGATACCTAGGCATAGCTGCCGACTCAAACTTCCTTGTTGCCCTGCTGGTCGTCATGGGATTCTCAGTCCACGACACGATTGTTGTGTTCGACCGGGTCAGGGAAAATCTGGTGAAATTCAGGGGTAGGGAAGACTTTGCCGCCATAGTCAATCGTAGTATTAATGAGACAATGAGGCGCTCTTTGAGCACATCATTCACTCTTATTCTAGTCTTGCTTGCTATATACTTATTAGGGCCCCTAAGTTTGAAGTATTTCGTTCTGACCATGCTTGTTGGGACAACGGTGGGAGCATACTCATCGATCTTTATAGCCAGCCCTCTTCTTGTTACCTGGAACAATTGGAAGACAGGTAAACAAAAGAAGGGTCAATCTAAAAATTGATTGTTTACAACATAATCCATAGCAGTTTAATATTGACAACATCCTAATAAGATTGTATTCTATTTTAGATGGAAGTTAAGTCCGTAAATATTGAGGAATTGGTTAACGAGGCTCTAGCAAATCTAGATCGCCGTTCAGCCAAGATAGTTGCCGGTCGCTACGGCACTTCTGGAAGTGAATCTAAAACCCTAGCTGAGCTGGGTCAGTCCTACAGCCTTACCCGTGAACGTGTGCGCCAGATCGAGTCCCACGCCCTGGACCTTATTAAGAAACGTTTGGAAAAGGACCCGGACTTGGAATATATCGCCGGTTTTATAGATGGATATCTGGAACAATTGGGAGATGTCCGCCGTCACGATCTGCTGACCAAGGATATATACTCGTTGCTTAGCCTATCCGGTCCAGTGGGACGTTTTAGTAATAACCTGCGTCTATTGGCGGACATAATAGACTCGCCCGAGCTAGCTGAAGGCAACGATGAATGGCATGATACCTGGTACCGCGATGACAAAGCCTACAAGACAGCTCGCGAAATCGCGGAGTCGCTTATTTCCAGCAAAAGCAATGACTTTTATACGTTTCTTGATTCTGCTTCAGATAAATATCATATAGGCGAACCTATAGTGATAAATTATCTGTCGATCTCTAAGCATTTTATGGTCGGACCTTATGGCGACCTGGGTCCTGATCATTGGTTACACATAAATCCGAAGACCGTTAGGGATAAGAGCTATCTTGTCCTGATGAAGGCCGGTCAACCGCTCCACTTCAAAGAAGTAGCTGAGAGGGTGAATTCATTGAGCGACAATAATGTTCACCACCAGACGGTTCATAACGAACTTATCAAAGATCCTAGATTTGTGCTGGTACGTCGGGGTACTTATGGTCTGAAGGATCGCCTTAAGAGCTAAATGCCGTTTCAAACACAGGTCTTTGGCATAGTTGCACCGTATATTCAGTACGTGATCATCGCGGTTGGTATCCTTATCCTTCTCGCGATTTTTGTAGAAATAAAGAATATCGTCAATAAGCATAAAGAGAAAAGCAAGAAAGAAGAATACGAGAAGGGACTGAACTGGGTTAATCTAGAGCTTAAAATCCCCACAGACAATCTTAAGTCCCCGCAAGCGATGGAACAGGTTTTCGCAAGCCTCCATGCTATTCCCAAAGAAGACTGGGTTTCTTTTGAGATAGCCGGATTCTCTCAGGATACCCACTTCTATATCCGCGTACCGAGCCATCTTAGCAAGTTATTGGAAGCCTCCGTATTCTCGCAGTATCCCGGAGCGGAGATCACGCCTGCCGAGGATTATGTCAGCCGTTTCGGAAGAGAGCTCCCGGACGACGATTATGACGTAGCCGGATCCGAGTTGGTATTGGAGCGGAATAACGCCTACCCGCTGCGCACCTATCCGTCCTTTGGTGAAGGCAACAAGGAGGACGAACATTATACGGATCCGATATCGACCGTAACGGAGGTTATGTCCGGTCTCAAGAACGACGAGATGATATGGCTGCAGATTATCGTGCGTCCGTTAGACAAAGGAAAGAACGATAAATGGAAGAAGGAGACACAGGGCGTGCTTGATGAGCTGCTGGGGCGCAAGGAGAAGGAGAAGGGCGTGGATGTGGGCGAAATGGTTATATCGGTAATCAAGTTCTTCACCATAGATCTGGTGAAGGCGTTATTCGAGCACCCCAAAACAGAGGAGCCCAAGAAACCCGACAAGCCATCTAGGTCGCTGTCCCCGATGGAGAACGACACGGTTCGCGCCATAGAGAACAAGTTGGGCAAGTTCCCGTTCGAGTGCGCCGTTCGCGTTTTGTACATAGACCGCCGCAGCACCTTCGCTAAATCAAGTATGTCAGCTATCGTCGGGGCGTTCCGCCAGTTTGGCAGTCCTCAGTTAAACAGCTTCAAACTGGACGAAAAACAACTTACTTTTATTGAGAAGAACTTTAAAAAGGAGGAGACGGAGCTGGCGGCCAAGAAGAGTCTGTTCAAGGCTTATGTTGGACGCAGTTTCTCCAGCAGCCCGATAGTATTGTCTACGGAGGAGCTGGCTACTATGTATCATCCGCCGCATGCTAGCGTCGGTGCCGAAAAGTTGACCCGGTTGGAAATGAAACGCGGCACCCCGCCCACAAACTTGCCGCAGGTCACCGAATAAACGATTATATATCTATAAGATGGCTGATAGGGATGTAACGGTTATCGGTCAGACGACGGCTCATAACAAGCGGGTAACTTTTGGCATAAAGAAGATCGATCGCCGCCAGCACGTTTACGTCATCGGTAAGACCGGCAGCGGCAAGACCACGCTTATGGAGAATATGGTCATCGATGATATTCTGGCAGGAAGGGGAGTCGGTGTTGTGGATCCGCACGGAGAGTTTGCCGAACGCATCTTGAAATTCGTACCGCCCGAACGCGCGGAAGACGTTATTTATTTCAACCCGGCCGACATAGATCATCCTATAGGATTCAATCCTCTGGAACGGATAGGGCATGAATACCATCACTTGGTAGCTTCGGGACTGATGGGGGTATTCAAGAAGATATGGGTTGACGCATGGTCGGCCAGAATGGAGTACATCCTTAACAACACCCTCTTGTCTTTACTGGAATATCCCGGCTCGACGCTCCTTGGTGTAATGCGGATACTTACCGACAAGAGTTACCGTAATCAGGTCGTTAACAACTTGTCAGATCCCGTCGTGAAAAATTTCTGGATAAACGAGTTCTCCCGGTACACGCAGCGATTTGAGGTCGAGGCCACAGCGGCCATACTGAATAAGGTCGGGCAGTTCGTTTCCAATCCGATCATCCGTAGGATCATCGGCCAGCCCCATTCAACCGTAGACCTGAGAAAAGTTATGGATGAGAAAAGAATATTCATCGCCAACCTTTCCAAGGGTAAGGTGGGCGAGGATAACTCCGAGTTGCTCGGCGCTATGCTGGTTACCAAGATGCAACTTGCGGCGATGAGCCGCGTTGATATTCCCGAAGCTGAACGGCAGGATTTCTATCTGTATATCGACGAGTTTCAGAACTTCTCCACTGAATCCTTCGCTAATATTCTGTCCGAAGCCCGCAAGTACAGATTGAATCTTGTGTTGGCCCATCAATATATCGCCCAATTGGTTACCGGTCAGATAAACAGGGTTAGAGACGCCGTCTTCGGCAACGTCGGTACGATGGTCGTATTCAGGGTTGGGGCCGATGACGCCCGCTTCTTAGAGAGAGAATTCGCTCCAACGTTTACCGAAAACGATCTGGTCAACCTGAGCAAATATCATATCTACATCAAGCTTCTTATAGACGGCGTTGCTTCCAAACCTTTCTCGGCCCAGACTCTGCCTCCTCATCCTCCGCCGGATACATCTATGTCGGACGAGATAATCTCCATGAGCCGCGACCGTTATAGTTCGCCCAAGGACGCCGTGGATAAAAAGATTGACGAGGAATTGCGAGCTGGGAGTCAGGAGGTGGGCGATAAGGTGACGCGTCGTGAAGAGCAGCCGCTGGATATCCTTAAATCCGCTACACCAAAAGCAGCCGTACATCACAAGGAGCGCAAACCAGCCGATTTAAACGCGCTACGTGAATTATTGGGTAGATCTTCGGATAAATTGTCGAAAGACGCATCGGATTCTTCCGCAAAGAAAGCAGATGACTCGAGTGACACAGCCAAGGAGCCGCCGAGTGATTCGCAATAGCCGGTCGGCATGATCTCGTAATCAGATATAGACTGATGCCAATTGACTCAGCGGGTCTTATTGGCTAACTTGTGTAAACTAAATCAGGATGGGTGAAGCTGAAATAAAATCGAATAATATACTAGGCAAGACCGTCTTCGTGGGACTCTCCGGAGGCGTTGATTCGTCTGTAGCCGCATATATCCTCAAAGAGGAAGGCTATGAAGTTGTTGGCGTACACCTGCGTTGCTGGAACGTGGACGGTTGCGACGTAAGGGAAGCTGATGACGCGCGACGGGTTGCCGAGAAACTGGGCGCACCCTTCTATGTCTTTGACATGGAAGATGAATATAGGGCAAAGGTGGTGGAGTACATGATTAGAGGATACCGCGACGGAATCACCCCGAATCCCGATGTGGCCTGCAACAAGGAAATAAAGTTCGGTCTGTTCATGGATAAAGCCATAAAGATGGGGGCGGACTATGTGGCTACCGGGCACTACGTGAAGCTGGTTAGTTCCGACGGCCGGCAGACTCTATTTGAAGCAGAGGACAAGAACAAAGATCAGAGTTATTTCCTATGGACGCTTACCCAGGTGCAGTTGCGTCGCTGCCTATTCCCGTTGGGTGCATATACCAAGCCGGGAGTACGGGCCATTGCCCGTAAAGTCGGCTTGCCAACGGCAGACAAGAAAGATTCCCAGGGTATATGTTTCATCGGCAAAGTCACGATTGCCGACTTCCTCTCAGCGTATATTCCGGAGGAGAAGGGGATTGTTCTGGACGTAGAGGGGCATAGGGTAGGCGAACATCGGGGCAGTCAATTTTACACGATCGGTCAACGGCACCTTGGGATCAACCTCAAGTTGCCGCACCGGGCCAATTCCGGCCATAAGGACACCAAGCCCGTCTACGTCGTGGATAAGAACGTCGGCACCAATACGTTAGTGGTGGCCGAAGGCGAGGATAACCCGGCTCTGTATAGGAAATTAATCAATCTATCCGACATAAATCTTATAGGTCTGGACAGCGGATTCGATAATAGACAGATTCTGGCCCGGGTCCGTTACCGCCAGCCATTGTCCGCGGCAAGACTGACCTTTCGCCATGGTTCGAACAAGGCAACGCTGAATTTCGACAAGCCTCAGAAATTTGTGGCTCCGGGGCAATCCGTTGTCTTTTACTCCTACAATCGGGAGATGTTGGGCGGCGGAGTCATAGATAGCGCCGCATAGGTAGTGCTATTATAAGCGCATGCTTATGGTGTTTACCGGCGATGGCAAGGGCAAGACGACCGCGTCCTTAGGGCAGGCGGCCAGAGCAATAGGCCGGGGCGGTCGTGTTCTTATGATCCAATTCATAAAAGGGCCATGGCAGTCGGGTGAAGACCTGGTGGATATGCATCGGCGCGAAGATGGCCGGGGCAAGTTCGTTCTGAAGAAAATGGGTTTGGGATTTGTCGGCATATTGGGGGACAAACTGCCTCGCGAGAAACACATAGAAGCCGCACACAACGCTCTTGCTTATGCTAGGTCCCAACTTAATGAATGGGAGGTTGTGATTCTCGATGAGGTTAATGTTGCTGTCTCTTTGGGACTGATCTCTCCGCAGAAGGTGCTTGAATTGGTGTACAACCTGCCTCCGGAGAAGTTAGTTATATTTACGGGGAGGAGCGCCCCCCAGGAATTTATTGCTGCGGCTGATCTTGTGACCGAGATGCGCGAGGTTAAACATCCCTTTGGGGGTGGCCAGATGGCAAAATATGGAATAGAATTTTAAGAATTCCAAGAGCGTGCTGTCAGATTTTGTTTTCACGGTCATGTTTAGTGTACACTGTCGATAATGCGTATCCTTACGGGGGAAATAGCTGGCAAGGAAGGTCAGGAGGTTGAACTTGCCGGTTGGGTCGGCGGGCGGAGAGACCATGGGAAGATAATATTCATAGATATCCGCGACCGAGGCGGTCTTGTCCAGCTTGTATTTACGCCTAAGAATAAAGAAATATACGAGCTTGCTGACACACTCCGCTCGGAATGGGTCATCAGAGTGCACGGCAAGGTTACAGCCAGGCCCGCCGGTATGGAGAACGCTGATCTGTCCACGGGGAAGCTGGAAATCCCGGTAGATAAGCTTGAGGTAATAACCAGAGCCAAGACGCCGCCCTTTGCTATAGATACCGACGGCCGTGAGGTCAGCGAAGATATCCGCATGGCCTACCGTTACTTGGATCTGCGCCGGCCACGCATGCAGAAGAACCTTAGAAATCGGCATAAGGTCATAAAGTACATGCGCGATTATCTGACTGAGAAGGGATTCGTCGAGGTTGAGACGCCGATCTTGGGTAAATCCACGCCGGAAGGGGCAAGGGACTATCTAGTGCCCTCAAGGCTGCATCCGAGAACGTTCTATGCCCTGCCTCAGTCTCCGCAACAATATAAGCAGTTATTGATGGTTGCTGGCCTGGAACGTTATTTCCAGATTGCGCGATGTTTCAGGGACGAGGACACTCGCGGTGACCGTCAGCCCGAGTTTACCCAGCTTGATGTGGAGATGAGTTTTATCGACGAGAGTGACGTTTTAGGACTGACGGAAGATCTGTATCTCGGTCTGGTTAAGAAGCTCTATCCGAACAAGAAGATAAAACTTGATAAGAACGGTAAGGTGCCGCGTATGTCCTACAGCGAGGCAATGGTCAAGTATAACAGTGACAAGCCGGATATCCGTGAGGACAAGAACAATCCCGATGAACTGGCCTTCTTGTTTGTGGTCGACTTTCCGGCATTCGAATGGAAGGAGAGCGAAAAGAGATGGGACGCCGTGCATCATCCCTTTACCCAACCCAAAGTTAAGGATACACAGGAGTTTTGGGAGTTGTTCAAGAAGGACCCATCTTCAATCTTGGCCAAGCAGTATGACTTCGTGCTTAATGGCTATGAAATCGGCGGGGGGTCCATCCGTATACACGACCCGAGACTGTTGTCCGCCGTATTCGAGGCAATGGGCAACAAGCCGGAGGATATAAAAGATAAATTTGGCCATATGCTACAGGCCTTTGAATACGGCGTACCCCCGCACGGAGGCATAGCTCCCGGCATAGATCGTTTCGTGATGCTCATGGAGAATGAACCTAACATCCGGGAGGTCATCGCCTTTCCCAAGACTGGAGACGGCCGTGATTTGCTTATGCACGCCCCGTCCGAGGTCACCGAGCAACAGCTTAAAGAACTGCATATAAAATTGAGGTAAGCGGAACATGCACCCGAAAGAGGAAAAAACCCTGGTATTGATAAAACCCGACGGTATACAGCGAGGTCTAATAGGGGAAATAATAAAGCGTTATGAACAAAGTGGGTTGAAGCTCGTCGGGCTTAAGTTTTTGGTCCCCGATGCAGATATAATAGAAAAGCATTACCTTATTGATCCCGAATGGCGAATTAAGACCGGCCAGAAGACAATCGACTCGTATAGGAAGAAAGGGCAGACCCCTCCGTCAGAGGATCCGTTAAAGATAACCGAGGTTATATTGAGGAATCTTAAAAAGTATTTATCTTCCGGTCCGGTGATCGCCATGGTCTGGCAGGGGATGCAGGCCGTAGGTATCGTCCGCAAGATTACTGGCAGCACTGAGCCGCTTACCTCCGATATGGGTACAATCCGCGGCGACCTAACCATAGATTCATACGTTGTCTCTAACGCGGATGGCCGAGCGGTGCGCAACCTGATTCATGCCTCTGGCTCGATCGATGAGGCCGAAAAGGAGATATTTATCTGGTTCAAGGAGGGAGAACTGATCAAATACCGTTTGGTTAATGAGGCCATAATCTATGACGTAAACCTTGACGGAATCCTGGAATAGTTCTTAGAACCCACAGAAGATAGTGGCTATAAGCCTAACTCCATGCTTCGCAGTAGCTCATAATAAACGGTTACCGAAAACCAACTCATAATTTCGGTTCCGC
>CAZWFV010000005.1:0-26000 GCA_964633405.1 uncultured Candidatus Saccharibacteria bacterium | reverse complement strand
GTGACTCCCGCAAGGAGGTCGGAGACCCTCGCGCGGATCGTTTTCCCGAAGAGCGTGAATTCAAGCGGCTTCCTTGCCCCAAAGAGCCGGTCAGTGAGCGCCGTACGGTCGAGCGCCACGGAGAGGATGAAGAGCGGTGTCACCATGCCGAGCACGTAGGCCAGGGTGTAGACGATGCCCCAGATGAACGAGCCCGGCAGCACTGAGAGGGCGAGCGCACCCGCAAGTACCGGCGCGCAACAGGTGGTCGCGACGCCGGAGAAAATGCCCAAGAGATAGACCGATCCGGCGTTTTCGTTGCCCGTGAGATCCGGCTTCAACCGGAGCGACTTCGGCATCGGGAGCCGCTTCCCGAAGAGGAGCGAGACGCCGAGCACAAAGAGCACCGCGCCGATCACCGTGAATATCTCGCGGTGGTAGCGGCTGAAGAACTGCCCGAGCATCGAGAAACCGAGGCCCAAAGGAAGGAACACGGTGAGGATGCCGAGGAAGAAGATAAAGGTCATAAGGAACACCTTCCGCCGCGTCCTGAAGATCGAGCCGAAGTACGACGGCAGAAGCACGGTGACGCAGCACGGCGCGAAGAGTGCCGCGATTCCCGCAATGAATGCCGCTACAAGCGATGTGCTGATGATGGTTTCCATGGCTATTGTTGCACCCCACAACCGCTCGGCTGGCTGTAGGAAGATGTTTGGTTTTGTGCTTGTGACGATGGCGCGGTAATCTGATTTTCCTGTGCCGCTGCGTTCGCCCCGAACGGCCGGAACGCATAAGCCCACGCCGTGCCGACGATAATCACGAAGAGCGCGATACTGATGAATAACCAGAAATTGTCATTGGTTGGTTTCATGTTTTTATCTCCGGTTATTGTACCGCGCAGCCGCCCGACGATTGTGTCTGCACCGGCGTGATTTTATTTTCTATCTGCTGGTATCCTTGTGCGCTCGAATAGGCGGCGCCAAGGACGGTCTTCGGATCCACTGCACTCCAGTCGACACCTTGGCTTTTGATGTAGCTCGCGATTGTCATGTAGGTATCCGGAAACCAGTAGGAATTCGCCGCAAGCGCGGCCTTGTACATGTCGGACTCCGAAACGCCCTGCGATGCCATGAGCTCAAGGAGAGCGAGCATTGCCATGCCGTGGTTGCAATCCGGGAAATACGTTGAGTTGCCGCAACAGGGACGATAGATGTTCTGTGCGACGCGATTAACAAGGGCTTGCTGATCAGTTGTAAGTGTTACAAACGAATGGGCGCTGTAATGGTCCATGGCATTGCCGACCGCAAGCGTCCAGCCACCGGTCGAGGCGAAGCTCTTCGCCCCGCCGTATTGCGGATCCTGCATCGGGCCGCTCTCGAGAATCGGATTCTTATTCCCGAGACCGAGCGCCCACAGGAGGTTCAGGATAATGCCTGAATTCTGCGGCGTCATGACGAGATCTCCGTTATCGGCGTCGTCGAGGAGGGTCTTCGCGCCGGCCGGCAGCCCGCCACGGTTCGCATAGAGCGCAACGAACCGCGGCTCGTCGATGACGCCCGCGGCGACGAGCTGCTTGCCGAGGTCGCCCCAACGAACGGGCAATGTCACGCCATCCGCCGGAATCACTTTTTCTTGGAGCGCTGAGACCACTGCGTTCTGGTTGGCTGCCGACTGCGGATCGGCCAACGATGGAACGCCTTGTCCGATTCCCACCATTCTCGCATTGCCAACGTAGAAAAGTGCCCCAGCGATAACGGCCGCGGACGCGAGGATGCTCGCAGGCAGGAACCAGCTTCCTTTGGATTTTGCCGGAGTCGCTTCTTCTCTAAAATCTTCCGGCGGCGCGGGTTCGAATTCGTCATTATGACAGTGTATTTTGTGTTCCATATCAATCGTGGATTATTTTTATTCCTCGCAACAGTCGGCTATCTTGGCGACAAGCTCTTCAAGCGGCGAACTGCCTTTTGCGACATTTCCCACCTTGCCGCCTTTTATGAGCCCCAATTTCAAGGCCCAGAACAGCGAATACACCTTGTACGCGCCCTCAAATGTCTTTTTTGCCTTCTTTTTCTCGCCTTCGGACTGGAGCTTGTTGCCTACCTCAATGAGGCGCATGGTCGTTGCCAAGAGGTGTTTCGCGATGCACCACGTCTCACCTTCGTTGTCAGGCATAAGCTGCGCAAGGAATTGCTTACGTACCCTACGGATTTCTTGGATCGTGTCGAGATACTCGTCCTTTTTTGTTTTCTCCGCCGTAAAGAAGAAATGCTCCTCCAAACTAATGAGGTTCATGACGGCTATGCTCAAATCCTCCGCCGTCGAAAGATCGACACCCGCTTTTTCTTTCTCCGACCCTATCTTTTCGAGGAACTCCTCAAGGAGTAATGGTTTGTCCATAGTTGTTGATTTATTGGTCGACTGCCTCTGCGCACGAAAAACCGCATACGATGCGGTTTTGTGCTGCAAGCAAGAATGCCGATTAAAATTGGCCTACGTGCTTGCAGCGAAAACGAGCGAAGGATCCCGCCTCTCATGGAGGGAAATCCAATGGCGCTGCTTCGTTATACTTTCTGCGGTTTTTTCGAAAGAGATTCTGGAAGCAATGATGCTGATTGCCGGGTCTTTCAGCACATCGCCAATCGACAGCCGTGCAAAAAGGACAAACAAAGCGAAAAACGCAAGCGTCACGGAACCCGTGATGCCGAGCGACGCGCCGAGGAACGCGTTGATATGCGTGACGGCGAATTGGATCGGATCCATACCGCCGACGCACGCGGCACTCCCGGGGATTGCCGCAAGGCAGTTCGCATGATTGCTCGCGCCCATATTCATCATAGCAAAGCTACCTACCTCAAAGGCAAGGACCGCCGCCACTATGATTATGGTCGCGAGTGCCGGTTTCATAAGGTTACATTAAATCGTTTTTCTTCTCCTCAAACTCTTTCTTGTCGATCTCGCCTTTCGCGTAGCGTTCCTTAAGAACGTCAAGTGCCGAATGGCCGTGGTCATGCCACCCATGCCGATGCCCATGGCCAAGCCATCGGATAAGCACGATGACGCCGATGATGAGAAGCACCCAGAAGAGGACCATAAGGATCCATCCGAACGGATCCGCATATCCGTAGCCGCCGTATCCATATCCCATCATCGCAGCACCGGCCGGGAGTGCCGCGTTCGGATCGCAGCCCGAATACCACTCGCCGAGCGCGATGTGCATCGCCTGGTCGCCCTGCTCGCCCATCATACTCGGCAGCATCGAATCCATCGCCGCATGGCCTGATCCCGTCATCTGGTCCATGAAATACTCGCCGAGCTGGTCATAGTTGTCGCTCGTGAGATTGCTGCACTGTGCCTGCCCCCGCCCGCAACTGCGCGTACAACGCCTTACCATCCGCAATCGCCTGCATATCGCTCGCGGACATTGCCGTTGACGATGCGCCCGGGTATGTCCAGCCGCCCATCATGCCGTACCCACCGTACGATCCGCTCGTGCCATATCCTCCCGTCATCCGTGCATGTGCCGTGCCCACGATAAGAAAGGCGGAAAGTGCGGTGAGCGACAATCCCAAATATGTAATTATTCTTTTCATTGTTATCTTCGTTGTGATAATTTATAGACCTTTAATATTTCATCGGTAGCTTTTTTGCCCTTTCCGGCCCTCATCTGCATCGCCACATGGGTGGCAAGATGGTTTTCGAGCAGCAGGCCATCGATTCCGGAAAGCGCCTGCTTGATCGCCGACGACTGCGTAATAATATCGACGCAGTACTTTTCCTCGCCGATCATCTTTTCGAGGCCTTTGATCTGGCCCTTCACTATTTGAAGCCTCCGCAAGGCCTTTTTCTTGATAATTTGATTCATATGCCCATGATACCCCTACAGGGTATATGATATCAAACAGGGTGGCTGGGGATAATCTGGTACGACAGCCGCCGCCGCCGAGCGGTTAAGCCGCAGCTGGGCTGGCATCGACATTAAGATCCTTCTTAAATGCCGCAATAATATTCAGTTTTTCTCTCACGGCCGCCATATATTCCTGATCGTAGAGTGCCGCTATATTATCGTTCTGACAGCGACCCAACTCTATCTGTATATAAAACCCCGATAACGTCGGGGGTTTTTATATTTCAGACCGGAATATGATTACTTGGCTATGCCATTGTAGACCCACGCTATCACCACGCCGGCGACGAAGCCGTCGATAAAGGCCCATACGCCGCCGATAATAGCACCGATAACTGATGCGCTATATCCGATGTAAAGCGAGGATAGAACATTAACTAGAGCAGCGCTCCAGCCGAACATTGCTACTAGGCCAGCGCACAGCACGTAAATTGCCCATAGGACACCTATGGCTACGCCCAGCGCAACCGGTTTACATTTCTGCATATCGATAGTTGATGTAAGTATTTTTAGAAACAGACCTTTTACTGTTTAAATTGTAACTCTATGTCGCTTCATTGAGTAGTGTGCGTAAGCCTTGGACACACTAGCCGGCAATCTACGGCTCCCAATGAACTCCGTCGTGCAAGATCTTTCCCGCGCCGATTTCCCCACCATAGACAATGATCTCCACTCCCGCTTCGCGCAACATACCCAACCCAACATCTATAGTTTTAGACCAATCTCCGTGGGATTTATCGAGAGCCTGCTTATGCGTAACCAACCGCTTGATGCCAGATTGAATGATTGCCTGGGCGCAGTCGGCGCAGGTAGCCCAGCAACAAACCATGGTCAGGTTATCGGTCTTTACGCCATTTTTCGCGGCCAGATAGATCGCATTCTTCTCGGCATGCACCACAAAGGCGTACTTCGTTGGTCTAGCCAATCGTTCCGGTGTCTCTTTGATGCCCCTGGGAAAGACGTTTGCTGCGGCCGCGAGGATATCCCCCGCTTCATTGACTAGAACAGCCCCGTTCTGCGTAGACAAGTCCGTGCTCTCTTTGGCCCTATCGTATGCGGCCCTGAGTAGCTTCTTCCAATCAAGCATCGTATATTCTTAAGAATATTCCTTTAACAATAAGGGGACAAGCGTTAAGAATCGCGCAGTCGGATATAAGTCCGTCCTCAAAAGATTGTTATACTAACTGTAATGAATCAAAAAGGACTCGCGACGATAGTTATCCTTGGCCAGGACCAGTGATAATGAAATCCTTAGCCGATCGACTTGCCGCTGGCGGAGTATTTGCATTCTGGAAGCCCAAAGGACCGACCTCCCACGCTTTCCTAGACAAAATTAGGAAACTGACCGGCGTGAAGCGCATCGGCCATGCGGGCACGTTGGATCCTCTTGCCTCCGGGGTGTTGGTCGTCGGTATCGGAGCGGAGTCCACCAAAAAGCTATCCGTGGTGGTCGGCAAGGAGAAGGAATACCTGGCCAAAATAAAATTGGGCTATGAGAGCACGACTGACGACGAGGAGGGTGAGAAAAAACCGATTGATCCCGAGGCCAGGCCTAACCTAGCCGACATTGCGGATAAATTGCCCAAATTCATCGGATCGATTTCGCAGGCCCCCCCGAGAATCAGCGCAATAAAAATCGGAGGCAAGACGGCCTACAGGCGCGCGCGCCGCGGCGAGAAGTTTGAGATCAAGCCGCGTAAAGTAGAGATAAAGGAGATAAGGCTTATAAGCTATGCTTGGCCGTATATCGTCCTGCGCCTAGTGACCGGCCCCGGCACCTATATCCGCGCGATAGCCAGGGATCTCGGCAGGGAATTGGGCACCGGCGCCTACTTGGCCGACCTAGAAAGGGTGAGAGTAGGCGAGTATGCCAGCGGCGATGCGATCCGTCTGCCTATCAACTGAGAACCAGCCTGCGCTATACTTGAGCGAGAGAGGCAAAGGTCGAAGGTCCGACCCATTAACCTTACTTAGGACGGAAGCGAAATATAACCCAATGAAGACGCTGCACGTAATCGCATTCGCATTGCTAATGATCGGCGGCCTGAATTGGTTGCTTGTATCCTTCGGGTGGAATTTTGTAACCGCAATCTTCGGCGTGGGTATGGTCGCGAACACTATCTACTTTTTGGTCGGTGTCGCGGCAATCTACGAGCTAGCCACCCACTACAGGAACTGCAGATTGTGCTCGACAATCGGAACAGTTCCAAAACAGTAGATATTTCTTATGCGGCGCAAGCTCCGTTCATGCCAGTAGATATATTGAACGACATTCCTGTCTGGATATTGCGCGTTCTTAGTCGTAAACTAGAGCAGACACAGCAATGAAAAAAGATAGAGAAATAGACCGGCTGATCGAACTTGAATCCAGGCGACAGGACGAGACCATCGACCTCATCGCTTCAGAGAACATCGCCTCGCCCGCTGTAAGGAAGGCGCTGGCCAGTTCGCTCACCAACAAATATTCGGAAGGTTATCCCGGCAAGCGCTATTATCCCGGCAACGTATACGCGGACAAGGTTGAGGCGCTGGCTCAAGTGAGAGCATTGAAACTTTTCAAACTTAGTCCTAAGAATTGGCACGTCAACGTCCAACCGTATTCCGGTTCACCGGCCAATATGGCTGTCTATACCGGCCTCTTATCGCCGGGTGACACGTTGCTGGGGATGGCTCTGACCTCGGGCGGCCACCTCACTCACGGACATCACGTATCCGCTTCCGGGATATTCTGGAAGGCGGAACACTATACTGTTGATCCAAAGACCGAGCTCATCGACTACGACGAACTGGAGAAGATAGCCGTTGAGAAGAGGCCGAAAATAATAATCTCCGGCTTCACGGCCTATCCGCGCAAAGTGGATTTCCGAAGGATGGGGCTGATCGCCAAGAGGATAGGCGCGTATCACCTGGCCGACATGTCGCATATCGCCGGATTGGTGGCCGCGGGCGAACACCCCTCACCGTTCCCGCATGCCGACGTGGTCATGACCACGACCCACAAGACGTTGCGCGGACCGAGAGGAGCAATCATATTCTGTAAGTACGAACTGGCTGATCGGATAGACCGCGCCGTATTTCCGGGCCTCCAGGGCGGGCCTCATAACAATGTAACCGCGGCCAAGGCAGTAGCTTTCTTGGAAGATAGTCAGCCTGAATTCAAACGTTACGCCAAACAGATCATGAAGAACGCCAAGACCCTCGCCGCCGCCCTAAGGCAAGGCGGATTGAGGCTGGTTTCCGGCGGAACCGATACCCACCTGATGTTGGTGGACGTCACCGGCTTCGGCTTGGACGGCATGACCGCGGAGAAGAAACTTGAGGCGGCGGGAATAATCGCCAACCGCAACACCATACCGGGAGACAAGTCCGCTTTTCGCCCATCCGGCCTAAGAATCGGCACGCCGTCAGTAACCACCCGGGGCATGCGTGAACCGGAAATGGTCCTGTTAGCCAAACTGATCATCGGCAGCCTGAAGGGGGAGAAAGGCATGCAAAAAGAAGTCCTCAAGTTATGCAGGAGATTTCCGGCAAAGCAATTGCTCAAAAGTTAATCGTCGATCTAAAGAAGCTTCCACATCCCGGGAAGATTCTGGCTGCAATCCTGGTGGGGGATGACGTCGATTCGCAGAATTTCCTTAAGGAAAAGGAGAAGATAGGCCGTCAGCTCGGAGTGCGCTTCAAGAGATATAAGCTGCCCGGCAACTGGTCGCCCGACGAGCTGCGTCACGAAGTCGGGCGCATCGCCTTGCAGCAGGCGGTGGGTGGTCTACTTGTGCAGTTGCCCCTGCCCGGCGACATCAATCCCTATTATGTTATTAACGCCGTCCCTCGGGGAAAAGACGTCGATGTTCTGGGTGAGCGCGCCCTGGGTGCCTATTACGCCGGGCGCAATAAAGTTCTGCCACCGGCCGTGGCTACCCTGGAGGAAATATTAAAAATCGTAGACTTCAATGTTTCCGGCAAGAGAGTTGCCGTGGTCGGACCGGGGCTCTTGATCGGCAAGCCGGCCAGTGTCTGGCTGCTCGGAAAAGCGAGCAATATCTTCGTTATCGATATTGGCGGTGATCTATCCCCGCTTAAAGAGGCTGATCTGGTTATCTGTGGGTCCGGCGCAGCCGGCGTGGTCAAACCCAGTGCACTTAAAGACGGAGCCGGCGTGGTCGACTTCGGTTATGGCCGCAACTCGGCCGGGAAGCTTGTCGGCGACTTTGCCGCAAGTGAGCTCACCGAAGACGACAGGGAACGGCTTGCTTTCTATACCCCTACGCCGGGCGGCACGGGTCCGGTGCTTATCGCGGAGCTGTTTAGTAATTTTTTCAAACTGACTGTCGGCAACTGATCTATGCCAAGGAAATTTATATATCCGTTGATGGTGGTCCTGCTGTCGATCATATACATCCTCGCCTACCTGGACGTAAAAGCCTTGGATTCGAAGATCTCGACGGCGATCTATGAATATAATCAGAATAACTTTGCGATACTTATCCTAGGCGAGGCCGGCGTCGGTCAGGGCGGACAGTGGGAGGAGGCTCCCCACCTTACCGACAGCATAGTCCTGGTCCAATTCGTTCCCAAATACAATGCGGTCGATTTGGTCTCCGTGCCGCGCGATCTGTACGGCACCTTCGGCAGCAGCACCTTTAAGATAAACGAAGCTTTAGAGCGTAATGAGCTGCCCCAACTGATGAAAGCTATGCCCGATATAACCGGAATAAGTGTTAGCAAATTCGCCGTTATCGACCTATCATCGCTCAAGGATATAGTCGATGCGCTAGGAGGCGTGGACGTCAACCTGCCGGTCGTCGTGACCGACTCGGTCAGTGGTTATAGTCTGACCGCCGGCACACACCATCTGAATGGCAGTACGGTCGACTGGCTGATCCGCAACCGTTACGCCCCGCAGGGCGACTTCTTCAGGGAAGAGAATCAGCACTTGATCATCGAGGCTATGGTCAAGAAGTTCCTGAACCTAAATGTCATTGACCAGACAAAGTTTATGATTGCTGTTTCCCCGGAGATAAACAAGATAGATACTAATGTAAATCCGGGAGAGATATACCCACTGATCTCGGAAGGTAATAACCTTACCTTTCACAGCGCAATTTTCGGATTCTCTACTGGACTTGTCGAAAGCAGCTCAACACCGGTAGCTACTGGGTCGCAATACATCCTTATTCCTACCGCCGGTATGAATAATTACAGCCAAATCCGCAGCTATATCAATCTTCAGCTCCAGCCCGCGTCTCCTCGGTAGACGTCCCGGATTCCCTGGCAGCGATCGTCTTCTTCATAACCTCTTTCAATACCTTTTTATTCTCCTTCAGATGGATTCGGGTGTTATCGAATCCGACGCCCAACCTCCCTCCTTCAAAGCTGAAACTCGAGCCGGCTTTTTTGACTACGCCGGCGTTTACCGCCGCGTTCAACACATCCGCCTCGTAGGATATGCCCTCGCCGAACATGATATCGAACTCGGCATACCTGAAGGGCGGAGCCACCTTATTCTTGACCACCTTAGCCTTGACTCTGTTGCCTACTACGCTCTCACCCTTTTTCACCTGAGCAATCTTCCTGATGTCTATGCGCACCGAAGCCGCGAAGGGCAGGGCCCTGCCTCCGGGGGTCGTCTCCGGGTTGCCGAACATGACGCCCACCTTCATGCGGATCTGGTTGATGAAAATTATCATAGTCTGACTCTTGGCGGCGATGGCCATAAGTTTACGCAGGGCCTGGCCCATCATCCTGGCCTGACGGCCCACGTGCTGTTCACCCATCTCTCCCTCCAGTTCGGCCAGCGGAGTGAGAGCCGCGACCGAGTCGACCACCACGACAGATATCATTCCTGAGCGTACCAGGCTTTCCAGTATGTTTAGCGCCTGTTCGCCGCTGTCCGGCTGGGAGATCAGCAGTTCGTTGACGTTCACCCCCAATCGGCGGGCGTATTCCGGGTCCATGGCGTGTTCGGCATCGATGAACGCCGCCTTGCCGCCCTGCTTTTGGGCCTGGGCGACGACGTTTAGGGCCAAGGTTGTCTTGCCCGAACTCTCCGGACCGAATATTTCGATTATCCGGCCGCGGGGCAGCCCGCCCACGCCCAAAGCCAGATCAAGAGAGAATGAACCGGTGGGAATTACGGCGACGTCGGATTTCCTGACCTCGCCCAATTTCATTATCGCCCCCTCACCAAACTTATCCTGCAGCGAGGAAAGCAGATTGTCTATATCCTTGACCTCCGCTTCCTTCTTGCTCTTAGCCTCTTTCTTCGTCTTCATTTTAATGTGTTTGTGTTGTTGTTGATATTTGTGTCGACGACGCGGTTTGGGTCTGGTAAACGACCACTTTCGTGAGTTCCGCGCTCCTGCCGAGGAAACGTTTTACCACGAAATCCAAATTATTTGGGCCGGGATTGAGGAATATATCGGTTACAAAAGTGCCGTCGCTCGCTGGATAAACGCTCTGCCCGTTAAGGGTAATGGTGTCACCCGGTTTGACCTCTCCGGTTATGTGCAGGGTCTGGCTCTGGGTGGTGTCAGGGACGTTAACCTGTATCGTCGGGATGCCGATTATGTCGTTGAAACGGAAGGCGATTACACCGATGAGTATGATAACTATTACCGCTGCGGCGATCAGTCCGCGGTTCATCTGTTTTGTCTGGAAACGATTGACAGGCAGGCGGTCTTTGTCGCCGGATGTCGGCAGGTCTACGGAGGAGTCATAACTTTCCAGGAGCATATCTGGATCTACGTTAAGCACCGACGCTATCCGGATAAGATAGCCCCTTATATACGGTTTCGACGGCAGCTCCTTGTATCTGCCGTCGAGGATGAGACTTATAAAGCGTGAAGGTATATTCGAAACGGCAGCCAGTTTATCCGTGTTCAGGCCTCTGGCCGCGATCAACTCCTTTAATAGATCTTGTAGCGTCTTCTTGTCACTCATCGTACTTGTCCAGGTAGACGTCGCGCGGTTTGGCTCCTTCACCGGGTCCGATGACTCCGCGCGATTCCATTATATCAAGCAGCCTGGCTGCCCGAGCATAGCCTACTTTCAACCTGCGTTGCAACAGAGAGGCTGAGGCTTTCTTGGCGCTGCGCACCACCTCCACCGCCTCGTCATACAGCTCATCATCGTCGCCGGAATCCCCCTCCTCCGTGGTGCGGCTGATTACGTCCTCTACCTTCTCGGCGAAGCCGTTCTCCTCGGCCGCCGGATTGGCTTTCTTGATGAATTCTATAACCTTATCGGTTTCCTCTTCGGTTACAAATGCTCCCTGGATGCGCTTTGGCTTGGAAAGTTCGCCGGAGATGAACAGCATGTCGCCTCCGCCCAGAAGTTTTTCGGCGCCGGACATATCGAGTATCGTTCTCGAATCCACTTGGCTCGCTACCTGCAGAGCCACGCGGGCGGTTATGTTCGCTTTGATCAAGCCGGTTATAACCTCGACGGAGGGGCGCTGCGTCGAAACGACCAGATGGATGCCGGTGGCCCGAGCCATCTGGGCTAGGCGGACGATATGTCCTTCCACCTCGCGCCCGAAGGCGGCCATCAGGTCAGCCAACTCGTCAATGATAATCACCAAGTAGGGCATCAGATCCTCTTTGCGCTTGTTGTTGTAGCCCTCTATGTCCCTGTTCCCGGCGTTGAGCAGCATCTCGTAGCGGTGTTCCATTTCCTCCACGGCGAATCGCAGAGCGGCCACTGCCTTTTTTCCTTCGGTTATGACAGGACTGGCCAAATGAGGCAGTCCCTCATATACCGACAACTCCACCCGCTTCGGATCGATAAGAATCAGTCTCAACGTCTCGGGAGAATTCTTATATAGTAATGAGGCTATAAGCGAATGCACGAAGACGGACTTGCCGCTGCCGGTCGCCCCAGCGACCAATATGTGTGGCATCTTGGCCAGGTTAGCGAAGACCGGATCACCCGAAACGTCCCGACCGAGCGGGAAGTTAAGCAGGCCGGAATTAGCGAATTCCGGGTAGCCTAATATACTGCCCAAGCGGACTATGCTGGCTACTTTATTCGGTATTTCTATGCCGACCAGGGACTTGCCGGGTATCGGCGCCTCAATGCGGATGGGATGTGCGGCCAAGGCCAGAGATAAGTCCTGGTTCAACGCCGTTATCCTCGACAGCTTGACTCCTTCAGCCGGCTTAAGCGTATAGCGGGTAACCTTAGGGCCTATGGTTATCTCACCCATCTCGACCGGTATGCCGAAACTTTCCAGGGTCCTCTTTATTATATTGGCGTTGGCCCTCAGATCGCCCACGGTCGGTTTCTCGGAACTGGATCTAAGCAAATCCAAGGGGGGCGGGACGTAGTTCTTGCTTTTATAAACCGTAGCCTTCGGTATCTTCATGCCTTCGGTTTTGGCGTCCTTCTTCGCGGTTTCCGTATCGGCTGCGGTCGCCGGTTTTTCCGCCAGTATCTGCGGCGTGATTATCGCCGGGACTTCGGCTGGTTCGGTTTCCTCTCTGCTCTCCGCGGGTTCGCGGTTTCGGTTTAAGGCCAAGCGGATCGGCCGGTTCAGGATTACGAGTACTGAGGCTACGGCGACAGTCAGATTTATTATTAACGCCGCCCAATAGCCGAATGGTATCTGCAGGTCGCCCACCAACATCCCGATAACCCCGCTGGATTTGGGGGAGAGTATGTCCATCATTCCCAGGCCGGACAGGACGAAGAGGACTCCGCCTAAGGCGGTGATCCAGACGAACTTTCTCCGCTCACTCTTCGTGAAGAAATTGACCGACATGATGAGAAGTGTGGCTGGGATCAGATAGTACCCCCATCCCAGGAAGCCGTTGAGGAAGTTGTAGGCGTATGTGCCGGCCGGACCGGCCTGGCCTAGCCCGCCCAGCACCAATATGGCCGCCAGGCCGATGAAGACGACGGCCAACACGCTGCTTTTAGTGTCGGGATGCAGCTTGGGTTCTTTGTCTTCCTTCTGCCTACCTTTGGAGCGGTTCTTCTTGGACATCAATTATTAATAACTTTATCAGGAAGGGTGGCGTAGTGAAAGTGCACGGTTCATGCGTTGACAAGCCAGCCGCCACTCTCTTTAATGTCTAATACATATGCGTAATACCGACCCGGATAAATTCATAGGAGCTTTTGGAAATCTTTTCGATGCATCTGACGTAGCTACGGAGATAATCGCCTTCATGAAGGCCGATACGGGCAGGCGCTACAAAGTGATCATCGGTACAGACTCGTTGCTTTATGATAAAACCAAGGCCGACTTCGTGACGGCCATAGTCGTCCATCGCGTAGGCAACGGCGGCAGGTACTTCTGGCGTCGGACGGAACTCGAAGACTTCCATACTTTGCGCAGCCGGATCACCCGCGAGGTGACTATGTCATTGGATATCGCCAAAGAGATACTGGGATTTCTTAAAGAGATGGATTCCCCCGAATTCGAGTTCGAGATTCACGTCGACGTGGGAGATAAAGGCGAGACTAAGGTCATGATCCAGGAATTGCTGGGAATGATCCGTGCGCACAATTTCTCAGCCAAGACCAAACCGGAAAGCTACGCCTCCTCCTCCGTGGCCGACCGCCACACCTCGGCTTAAGTTCATTTCCCACAATGAAAGACGAGCTGGTCATCGACATAGAGACGAAGAACACCTTTGCCGACGTTGGCGGCAAGGCCAACCTGAGGGACCTGGACGCATCGCTGGTCGGGGTCTATTCGTACCTCGAGAATCGCATGCTCAGTTTTCGCGAAGGGGAGATAAAGCAGCTGGAAGAAAGGCTGAAAAACGCCTCGAGGATAGTCGGATTTTCCATAACCCGTTTTGATATCCCCGTGCTCGAGAAGTACTTCGACTTCAACCTGAGGGCGGTTCCGGTTCTGGACCTCTTGGATGAGATAGAGCTGGCGGTGGGTCGAAGGATAAGCCTGGATCTGTTGGCTAAAGCCAATCTCGGCATAGGCAAGACCAACCATAGCCTGGAGGCTATAACCTTCTATCAGAAAGGCGATTGGGCTTCGCTGGAAAAATATTGCCTGAACGATGTGGCTATAACCCACGACCTTTACGAACTAGCCAAGAGCCAACACTATCTATTGATGCCGGACAAGCTCACTGGGGAGATGATGAGAATCGATCTCGATCCGATTCGTCTTGCCCCGTTGGAGGATTCGAACACGCTATTCTGATTTATGGATAAGATCTATCTGGATTATGCAGCTTCGACCCCGGTCGATCCGGAGGCAGAGAGAGTAATGCTACCCTACCTGGCCGGGCAGTTCGGCAACCCGGGTTCGCTGCACTCTTTCGGCAGGGAAGCGATGTCCGCGCTCGACTCGGCGCGCGAGACGATTGCCGGGATAATCGGCGCAAAGTTCCACGAGATAATCTTCACCGGTTCGGCCACCGAGGCCAACAACCTTGCTCTGAGGGGCACGGTCGATAAGCTTATCCAGAGGAGGGTCGGGGGATCCGTGCCCGCCCAGCCGTATCGGATAGTTGCGGCGCCGATAGAACACGAATCGGTGCGGGACACCGCGCTCGACCTGGAAGGAGATAAGGTCGAGGTGGTGCAACTCCCCGTATCCAAGGAAGGTTTTGTCGATCCGGCGGATCTTAGGAAGGCGCTGACTCCTTCGACGGTAATCGTCTCGATAATCTATGGATCAAATGTCGTGGGCACGGTGGAACCGATTAGAGAACTGGCCGCGGTGGTGAGGGAATATCGTGAAGCGGCCAAGTCGCCCTACCCGCTGTTTCACACCGATGCCGTGCAGGCCTTTCAGTTCCTGGATATGGATGTCAGAAGATTAGGAGTCGATATGGCCACCATCTCCGGCCAGAAATTATATGCACCAAAAGGCGCCGGCGCTTTGTATCTAAAAGAGGATAGCCTGCGGTACGTGACAAGCGTCATAACCGGAGGCGATCAGGAATTCGGGCTGCGCGCAGCCACAGAAAACGTCCCGGCGATAGTAGGTTTCGCCAAGGCAGCCGAGCTCATATATAAAGACAAAAGCGAACAGGGTCGGCGGATTGCCGCCCTACGTGACAGATTCTGGGCCAGACTTAAGAAAGGTCGCCCGGAATTGGAGCTGAACGGCCCCCCTCCGGGCCCAGGACGTCTGGCCAATAATCTACACGTCTATTTTCCGGGGCATAGCCTGGATGAGCTGATGGTCAAATTGGACCGCAGCGGGATCGCCGCATCGTCAGGCTCCGCCTGCACGATGAGATCGAGTCGATCTTCCTACGTAGTCAAGGCGCTGGGGTTCGATGACAAGCGCGCCTCTTCCAGTATACGTTTTTCATTGGGTCGCCCAACCACCCAAGACGAAGTTGACACGGCTTCGGACCGAATAATAAAATTGCTCTAAACGCCTACTTTAAATGGACAAGAAACTTTTGATAAGTGTTTTCGCCGCAGCGTTGATCGGAGTGGTGGCCGGAGGATTGATTACCCTCCGAATCGTATCGCCCGTGGCTATGCAGAACCTTTTCTCGGCTGGTTCGTTAAGCAGCCCGCTTAAGGGGAATACGGCAACCTCGACCAATACGGTGTATATCTCCAGCGACAACTATGAACAATCGGTCATAAACGCAGTGGCCAAGGTCAATCCTAGCGTGGTTTCGGTCGTGATCTCCAAAGACGTGCCGAACATCGAGCAGTGCCCTTATAATCCTTTCGCCGGCCTGCCATCCGACCTGCAGAATATGTTCGGCAGCGGGACGCAGTTCTACACCAACTGCCAGAAAGGAACCTCCCTGCAGCAGATAGGCAGCGGCAGTGGGTTCATAATATCTTCCGACGGACTTATCTTTACCAACAAGCACGTCGTTGAGGACACCGGCGCCTCATATACCGTGTTCACCAACGACGGCAAGCAGTACGCGGCCAAGGTCGTAGCCAGGGATCCGCTCCAGGATATAGCCATAATAAAGATAAATGCCACGGGCTTGCCGGCGGTCACCCTCGGCGATTCCAGCAAGTTGGAACTGGGCCAGACCTCTATAGCCATCGGCAACGCTCTGGGTCAGTTCCGCAACACCGTGTCGGTGGGATCTATATCCGGACTGTATCGTACCGTCACCGCCGGAGACCAGTTAACCTCCAGCAGCGAGACGTTGAATAACGTCATCCAGACAACTTCGGCCATAAACCCCGGCAACTCGGGCGGTCCGCTACTCGATCTCAACGGTGATGTCATCGGGATAAATACGGCCGTCGATGTCAACGCTCAGAACGTGGGGTTTGCCATCCCGATAAACGCCGCGAAGCGGGACGCAGCTTCCGTCGAAGCGACCGGATCCATCCAGATCCCTTATTTGGGCGTACGTTATCTCGCGGTCACGCCTGACGTGGCCAAGTCCAATAACCTATCCGTCGACTACGGCGCGCTGATCCAGGGCGACAGCAGCGGTAACCCGGCGGTTGAATCAGGATCCCCCGCACAGAAAGTCGGCCTGCAGACCGGGGACGTGATCCTGTCGGTTGACGGCGTGAAGGTTGATACCCAGAACAACACTCTCTCCGCGCTCATCCAGAGTCATAGCGTGGGTGAAGTTGTCACCCTGGAGGTGCAGCGAGGCAAGACTGTCCTTACCGTAAAAGTGACCCTTGCCCAGTATCCGACATCCTAGTATACTCGCTTGTTGTCGGGATTTATGACCTCTCGCTCAGCCGCTAAATGGCCTGTATAATTAACACAAATGGACTCTTTTAATCGCTTTACCATAAAGGCCCAGGAGGCCCTACAGAACGCCCAAGATCTGGCCGCAGCCCAGAATCACGGCGAATTCAGGGCGCTGCACCTCCTGTCGGCCCTGATCGCCGATTCCACCTCCCTGGTGCAACCGGTACTGTCCGGCGCCGGGATAAATATCCCCGACTTGGAGAAGGACGTGGAACAGGAACTGAAGAAACTGCCCAAAGTCTTCTCGGCCAACGCTGTCGGCCAGCTATATCTGTCCCAGGAGGTCATGGCCGTTGTCGAACGCGCCGGCCGTATTGCCCATGCCAACCATGATGAATTCATATCCTGCGAGCACATGCTCCTAGGGATACTGGAAGTCGACTCGCCGGCCAAACTTATACTCGACCGCTACGGCCTGCATCGCGACAACGCCCTCCGGGCCCTGGCCAGGTTGCGCGGCAGCTCCAAGGTTACCGACGAATCGCCGGAGGCCAAATTCCAGGTTCTGGAAAGATATGCGGTTAATCTGACCGAAAGAGCCCTGCAGGGAAAGTTGGATCCGGTGATAGGTCGCGACGAGGAATTGCGCCGGGTGATCCAGGTGCTTTCGCGGCGCACCAAGAACAACCCCTGCCTCATCGGCGAACCTGGCGTTGGCAAGACGGCCATCGTCGAGGGTCTGGCCCAGAAGATAATCTCCGGGGATATCCCCGAGTCGTTGAAGGGCAAGGAGATAGTGATGTTGGATCTTGGTTCGCTCATCGCCGGCACAAAATTCCGCGGTGAGTTTGAAGACCGCCTGAAAGCTTTCATTAAAGAAGTCCAGAACTCATCGGGCAGGATAATTCTGTTCATCGATGAGATACATATGATTGTCGGCGCTGGAGCCGCGGAGGGCGCGATTGACGCATCGAATCTGCTGAAGCCGGCTCTCGCCCGCGGAGAATTGCATGCCATAGGCGCGACGACTACCCGCGAGTATCAGCGTTATATAGAGAAAGACGTGGCTCTGGAGCGCCGCTTCCAGCCGGTTGTAGTCGAGGAACCCTCTATTGAAGACAGCATCACCATCTTGAGGGGACTCAAGGAGAAGTACGAGATACACCACGGCCTCAGGATCAGCGACGAGGCTCTGGTATCGGCCGTCAATCTATCCGCCCGTTACATATCCGACCGCTTCCTGCCGGACAAGGCAGTGGACGTGATCGATGAGGCAGCAGCCATGAGGCGGTTGGAGGTTGAAAGCACCCCGCGGGATATCGACCGCCTGCGCCGGGAGATAACCTCCCTCGAAATCGAGAAAGCGGCCCTGGCCAAGGAAACCAGTATTAAGTCGAAGAGGCGTATTGCTGAGATAGACGAAAGGCTGGAAACCATAAAAGACGAAGACACCGAACTCAGCGCCGGTTGGCAGGCCGAGAAGATGGTCTTTGAGAAATTGAATGCGCTCAGGGAAAAAGTTGAGAACCTGAAGCGGGATCGCGAGGTGGCTGAACGCGAAGGCGACCTTGAAAGGGTGGCTAAGATTATATACGGCGAATTACCTGCGGCTATAAAAAACTACGAAGCTTACGATAAAAAATACTTCTCCGGATCGGCAAAGAAAACCAAAAAAACGACAAGTAGAGCCAAAAAAGAAACCAAGTTCCTCAAGGGCGCGGTTGATAAAGAGGACATAGCCAAAGTTATCGCCAGATGGACGGGAGTCCCCATGGAAAATATCCTTGAATCCGAAGCCGAGAAACTCCGCCGTATTGAAGAGGTATTAAAGGAACGCGTGGTTGGACAGGACGAAGCGGTCAAGAGCGTAGCCTCGGCCTTGAGAAGGGCTCGGGCCGGTCTGGCTCCTATAGATCGCCCCCTGGCCTCGTTTATGTTCCTCGGACCTACGGGGGTGGGTAAGACTGAGCTTGCCCGGGCGCTGGCCCAGTTTATGTTCAGTGACGAGAAGTCCCTGATCAGGATAGATATGTCCGAGTATATGGAGCGCCACGCCGTATCCAAGATAACCGGCTCGCCGCCCGGCTACGTCGGCTATGAGGAGGGCGGCCAGCTGACCGAAATCGTGCGCCACCGTCCGTACAGCCTTATCCTTTTTGACGAAATCGAGAAGGCTCACCCCGACGTGTTCAATATTCTCCTGCAGGTCCTGGATAACGGACGGCTAACCGACAACAAGGGGAAAACAGTCAACTTCAGGAATTCCATCATTGTCATGACTTCCAATGTAGGCAGCGAGTTCTTCAAGGAATACGCCCGGGTCGGATTCTCGTCCTCCGACGAGGCGGAAGCCGAGCGCAAGGGCGAGGAATACGAATCCAAAATAAAGGAGGCGCTCCGCAACAGTTTCCGACCGGAGTTCCTGAACCGTCTGGACGAAATAATCATTTTCAAGCCCCTGACCAAGAAGAGCATCCAGGAGATAGTGGAGATACAACTCAAGGAGATAACCGACCGCCTCAAGGAACGGGGGGTGATCATCGTCTTCGACGCGGCGGCCAAGCGTTATATCGCGGAACACGGCTTCGACGCTCACTACGGGGCTCGGCCGATTAAACGGCTGATCCAGCGGGCCGTGTTGGATAAACTGGCCGACAAGATAATCGGCGGAGCCATAAAGGATGGCAGCAAAGTTCATATCACTTCAGACGAATCCGATATTAAGGTTAGTATCTAGAGGAGTAATCTTCTGCCTGCTGGCCCTGCTTGTTATAGATAACAAGGGGAATTTTTGGTTTGACGCGATCTTCCTCATAGCCGCCGCCCTGATGTATTTCAGGCCGGCCCTAAGGTCGCTGACCTTCACCGTCTCCTTCTTTGCCCTTATTTTTCTGCCATTCCTGCTGTCGCTGCCGATAAGCTCGCTGATCACAGCCGGTCTGCTCGGTATGGCCTTCGCGATATTGTCGGGGGTCAAGAATCTCGAGTTCATCGGCCGCAAGGGCTGGTACACGCTTGCCCACTTCTCGATACTGGCATTGTATGCGGCAGTTATTGTCTACAGCGGTTTCTCCGCAATCGGCCAGATACTCGAGTTTGCCCTGTTCCTGCTGCTGTTCCGGGAAGCATACAAGAAGACCAGTCCGCTCCGCGGCGGACGGCTTTGGCTGACTTCCGGCGTGATGACCCTGTTATCGGTGGAATTGCTGGGGATATTAACCCTGCTGCCGGTAGGCTTCGTCCCCAGTGCGGCTCTGTTCATCCTGATAATGTATGCCCTGTTCAATACCTACCTGAAACAGCTTAACGGTCAGTTCTCCAGAAACCTGCTCTTAAGGAACGTGACCATCCTTACCCTTTCATCGCTTTTGGTCATGGCCCTTTCCAACTGGACCCTTTATTAGGCCGATGAAACCTACCTCGCAGCCGGCAATCGTCGTTTGCCGTCCGCCGATCTTTTGACATAGCGTGCTCTGCGGAACTAATATATAAAAATAAGGATCGTAATAATGAAAAACAAAATCAACTATATCTCACATGAACTATGGATCAGCTGCGTTGGTAAGCCTCGCGGTGGGGCTTATTGTTGGTTACGCGATACGTCAATTTATAGGTATACGTCGCGCTAATTCGCTTGAGCGACGCCTAAGGGAGAAATCTCTAAAGATAGAAAACGAAGCCCAGGACATACTCCTGCAGGCCAAGAAAAAGGCGGTCAACCTTTTAGATGAGGCTCAGCGCGAGGAGAAAGAGCGTAAATTTTCTCTGGATAAGGCCGAAGATCGTCTAGCCAAGCGTGAAGAGAGTTTCGAGGGAGAGCGGCAGAAGTTGAACCAGGGTCTCAAGGATCTGGAGAATAAAGCCGCGGATATGGACAAGACCAAAGCTTCGTTGGAGGTAGAACTGTCACGCATCGCCGGACTCACTCCACAGGACGCCAAAAATCGCCTGTTCAAGGAGGTCGAGGAGGGCTATAAGGATGATTTGGCCAGACTTGCCCAGAAAATGATCCGCGAGGGAAGGGAAAACGCCGAGAAGCAGGGTATTGATGTGCTAACCAGCGCGATTCAACGCTATTCCCGTTCCAGCGTCTCCGAGCTTACCACCTCTTCCTTTGCCCTGCCCTCCGAGGATTTGAAGGGAAAGATAATCGGTCGTGAGGGACGAAATATACGCACATTGGAGCGCCTGACCGGCACCGAATTGATCGTCGACGAGAACCCGGAAACGATAATCATTTCCTCTTTCGATCCGATGCGCCGCGAGATAGCGAAGCTCGCTTTGGAGAAACTGATCAAAGACGGAAGGATACAGCCGGCCAAGATAGAGGAGAAGGTAGAAGAGGCCAAGGCCGAGATGGAGAAAAGGATGTATGAAATCGGCGAGCAAGCCGCCTACGAAATAGGCGTGTTCGACCTGCCGAAGGAGATAATTCACCTATTGGGTCGCCTGAATTTCCGCAGCAGTTTCGGACAGAATGTGCTGACCCACTCAGTAGAAATGGCGCACATTGCGGGAATGATTGCGGCAGAGCTAGGAGCCAACGTCGACATAGCCAAGCGCGGCGCACTGCTGCATGACATAGGTAAGGCAATCGACCACGAGGTACAGGGCACGCACGTTGAGCTCGGACGCAAGATACTCAAGAAATACGGAGTTGATGAAGCGGTCATAAAATCGATGCAGTCCCACCACGAAGACTATCCGTTTGAGACGCCAGAATCTTTTATCGTTACGGCGGCGGACGTGCTGTCGGCCGCTCGCCCCGGGGCGCGCCGTGGCACGATGGAGAATTACATCAAACGCTTAGAGGATCTAGAAAGGATAGCGACGTCGTTCCCCGGCGTTAAAAACGCCTATGCCATCTCGGCCGGCAGAGAGTTGAGGGTGTTCGTAGTTCCGGAAAAGATAGACGATTTCAGCGCGCTGCAGCTTGCTCGCGATATCGCGGCCCGCATTGAGGCGGACCTTAAATATCCGGGAGAGATTAAGGTTAACGTGATTCGCGAGGTGCGCGCCGTCGAATTCGCCCGTTAGTTGACATAAACCTGCTTTTATATCCTGTGATTTGAGTCCTGAAGCTCAACTTGCTAGAATATGCCTAGTGTTTTCGAGCAGGGGAAACAAACCGTTTATACAAAGAGCCCTGTTGCTCGGGCAAATAAAAGGTAAAGGTCGAAGAAAAGCAAAGCAAAACCTACATGAAGAAGCCTGAATTAGTAGAAGCAGTAATGAAAGCAGCTGGTCTTGAAACCAAGAAGCAAGCTGAGATGGCGGTGGAAGGACTATTCGACACTATCGTTAAATCCCTAGCTCGTGGTGAAGAAGTGGCCGTAGCCGGATTCGGAGTATTCCGAGTGGTGAAGCGTGCTGCCCGTACTGGTATCAACCCGAAAACAGGTGAGAAGATACAGATTGCAGCAAAGACCTCCCCTAAATTTAGGGCTGGTAAGTTGCTGAAAGAAGCTGTAGCCTAGTTATCTTCTACAGAAAGCTGAAATTAAATCCCGCCAATTGTGGCGGGATTTAATTTTATACCTGCACTGATTTTATATCCGTCACTATTCCAACTGCGTCTTTATGCTCTTCCCGATGCTTATGAAGAGCTGATAGGCGTCTTTAATGTCGTTTATACTTTGCTCGATAAGTACCAGTGGATTGGTTGTCGTGGCGCTGCCCATATTCGGAGTGGTTGTCGTGGTGCTGGAGGTTCCACCGGGCAGAGCCTGTAATATTGTTGAACTGGCCAGATTGTTCAGTTCAGACGCTTGATTTATTAGCTTTGACGCTATACCAAAAGCGGAATCTATAACTTGCGTGTTGATCAACAGATCCGCATTCTCCAGCTGCGTAAGATCCTTGCCGACGTTATTCAGGCGAGCCTTGGCTGTAGAGATTATATTCTGGTTGTAGTAGAGGAGACTGAAAGCCTCGATGTTGGCTACCTCGTTATTATAGCCGGCATCACGGAAGCCTTTCATTTCGGCGGCTACAGTCTGCAGCTGAGGGAGCGTCTGGGCGTCGGTGATAACGGTACTCTCCTCATTGAAGTATTCCTTATACGAACCCAGTTCGGCCAGATAATTGCTCTGCAGGGAATATTGCCTGCTGGACGTATCGAAAGCGGGCAGGTTGTTCAACCTGTCTTGCAGAGTTATTATCTCGTTCTCGGACAGAGCCACGATCTGGCTCAATATGTCGCGTTGCGTCGCTATCTCTTCGGCCAGTTTCGTATCGCTGGGTATGGACTGATCCTGCCGGATGTTGACCAGTTCGTTAACCATATCCTCTATCGAACTTATATTGTTACCAAGCGAACTGGTCGCGGCAGCGTAGGCGGGATAGGTCCCGAAGAGGAGAGCCGCTGTAAGCAGAGATACCGCAATATTCGAAAAAATTCCTTTCATGACCCTAGTTCCCCGTTATCAATTGATTCAAGATACTATCTATCTGGGCGGAGTTGTCGCTGGAACCTTCATTCGGTACGCCCATACTGTTCTCCTCATTGCGTATCGAGGCCGGGCTTAGGTCGGATAAAGCCACTCCGCTCTGTTGGGCTGCCGCATTGAAAGTGTTGATTTCGGACAGGTGCACGTTTATGTCGTTTACCGCGGCATTGGCGTCATTTACCAGATTTATGCTGTTAGCCAGCGAGCTGCTCTTAGTCACGGTCGGGCCGAATGCTCCCGGTATATATCCCCACAACAGGGCTATTAATACGGCAACCAGACTCACCGAGACGGCAAAACCGAAACTCTCTTTGATGGACAACCTTATATTTCTGATGCTCCAAGCGGTGCTGCGCTCGGGCCTGCGGGTCGATAGTATCAGACCCTTTGATTTCGCAGCAAAATAGGCCGAGGGAGCAAGCCCCCGGAGATTCCTTAACCGTTCAATTAGTTTGTTTTCATCCATCATTTCTATAGAAGTTCCCTAAGTTTCTTAATGGCCCGATGCTGGATTAATTTTGTGGCGCTTTCGCTCTTCCCCACCGCTTCAGCGACCTCCTTTATCTGCATGTCATCCACGAACCTCATGATTATCACATCCTGTTCGAGGATAGATAGCTTTACTACGGCCGTCATTATCTTGTCATTCTCCAACTTGATATCGATATTTTCACCAGGTCTGGGCATATCCGACTCAGGCTCGATGAAAGTATCATCAATGTAGACTTGCGGAGAATTAGCGCGATAGTGATCCATCAGCGTATTCCGGGCCACGCGATACAACCAACTTCCGAAGGAGTATCCGCGATAGGAATAGCGATCGATGTTCTCCCAAGCTTTTAAAAATGCAAGATGAGTGATGTCCTCCGCCACCTCACGATGACCTACTTTTATAAGGACGAACCGATAGATTTTGGGCAAGTAATAATCATATAGCAGGCCAAAGGCGGAGGAATCACCACTCTTTGCCCTCTCTACCAGTTTTTGTTCGCCCTCTAACATATAAAACGGAACAAGCCCCTTACCGGTTACAGGGGACTTTAGCGGCCTTGATCCTGGGGTATTTGAGGGGCGGTGGGGTTTACGACCTCCGACGAGCCATTGTTGGCCTGGGTGTAAGGAGCCCCCGTTTTTGGAGTCAATGTCACGTACAAATAGAAAACTGCCACCAGGACGGCGGAGATCAGAACTATCCCAATAAGTGCTTTCATTGTCCAGATTCTAACAAATGCCGGCATAAAAATAAACGTCCGGAATAGGCCTTAACTGGGCTTGACCGCATTGCTGATAGCAGGCTAATATTATTTGTCATTCTTTAACTCCGTTTATCTTGAAAGAGTTGTGTATTCTTTCTCCAAAGCTGCAGGCCGGCTCTTAGGTTGGGATCGTCCGTCGCTACCTAAGAGGCCTCTTCCACCACTGCGAGAGGGGTGTTTGGGCCAAGTAGTTCATTTCCATCCCACTTTAAGGAGATAAGAGAGCATGACAGTTGTACCTACGTGTGAGACTGAAATTGGCACCGGCCACACATTGTTGCCGGTAACACTCACTTCGCCAAGGCGCTGTTTGAGCTGCGGCACAACCCTTTATATTTGACCGGAAGGTCGCCTACTGTCCAAACAATAGGTGCCCCGCAACCCTTCAAAAAGGAAACGACATACGCTGCGGCAATTGCGGCGACTGGGAAGTCCTACGCGTTTCTCGGGAAACGAGGTGCGCTCCTTGCGGAGCGCTTGTTATCGAGGAAAACGTCAGGCTCGACACATGCTAATCGCCTAATGGGAGGCCCTGGGGCGCGTCAATCGGACGCGCCCCTACTATTTTTATGGTTTGAAAAGACCTTCCGAGGAAGGTCTTATCTGAGGAGTGCCACAAGATTGTGGCGAGTGTATGTAAAAGAGCGGTAACCGGCCCAAGGGTCATCACGATATGATTTTCTTGGGGGCAACTTAATTTTACTATGACCCCAGATCGTTTCAACTTCGACTGTTAATAACCCCACTCAGCCGCTCCGATAAAGCTGATAATATCTCGCCGCGACAGCAATTTGCCCTGAGGGGCAGCCGCATCTAGAATTGTCTTATATGATTCTATCCGATCGAGACATAAAAAAAGCCTTGAAGGAGAAGCGGATCGAGGTGGCCCCGCTTTTTCCGAATGCAATCCAATCGGCGTCGGTAGATCTGCATCTCGGCGCCGATTTCATGGTCTTCAGGACCAAGGAGAACGTATGTATCGATCCCAAGGAACCCATCGACCAGCTTATGGAAAGGGTCAAGATCGATTCGAAGCATAGGTTCGTCCTACATCCGGGGGAGTTCGCCCTGGGCGCGACCTACGAGATCACTGGCGTGGGCAGCGACATGGTCGGCCATCTTGAGGGCAAGTCATCGCTGGGGAGGATAGGCCTACTTATTCACGCCACAGCCGGCTACCTGGATCCGGGCAACCGGCTGAAGATGACCCTCGAGCTGCATAACGCGTCGACCCTGCCGATAATCCTGTACTACAAAATGCCCATAGCCCAGATGACCTTCACCCCGCTTTCGTCGCCCGTCGAGAACAGATATGGCAAGGGCAAGCTCGGCAGCAAGTACTTCGGCGACATGAAACCGCAGGCCTCCCAGTACTGGAAAAACTTCAAGAGAAACAACGAGTGGATGCATTTCGACGAGTAGCGCTCACTCCTGATATAGCCGACAGTTATTAGCAATATAACTAGCACTGTTTGACAGACTGGGACGGCTTGTTATCCTAATTACAGATCGTTTCCAACGGGACCTGCGCGACGGCGCCTATAGTGGTGGCGCTAAGACCTCCTTTCTTGTGGTGCTGCGTGGGCCTGTTGAAGGGGCGGGAACGGACAGTCAGCCAACTGTACCTACCCGCCCCTTATTTTATTTTTTGGGAAACTATCAAGGTGTGAGCCATGAGCGGAGGCGTTCGCTCAACTTCTTTGACGCGGCGATAAATCACATCGCGCTCCTCCGCGTCTTTTGGCAGTTGCTCCGCTCCCTTGCGCCCCAAGGAGTAAACCATGTGCGCCGAGGTGAGG
>CAZWFV010000004.1:0-35711 GCA_964633405.1 uncultured Candidatus Saccharibacteria bacterium | reverse complement strand
ATCTTATACTTCTGGATCCGCTCGTACCCGAAGCCGATGGATTTGCCGTCCTGGAAGAGCTCAAGCGTAGCGAGGACACGAAAAGCATCCCCGTAGTCGTGTTGAGCATCTTAGAAAGTGAGGATATGCAGAGATGTCTGACTCTCGGTGCGGAGGAGTGCATATTGAAATACCAGACCCCGGTTCCGGAAATCGTGGATAAGGTAAAATATCGTTTGACTTGCAATAGGCCTGATGCCCCGCAATAGGTTATTGTATAATAGTAGTGGTTATAGCTACATCGGCGCTGTATCTCGCCGTGGATGTGTACATTTTAAATAGAGGTGTTGTTGTCCAGACGAGCGGCTTAGTGTCGTATACCAGTGTGGTAAAGTACGCTCCGGCCGCGGATGTCTTGCCCAACAGACATGAAACGGGGAGTTGTTTCGCAAGCTCAGTCGCAGCGCCGTACAGACCGGACGCCTGGCGTTGCATGGTTGGCAACGCCATAAGCGACCCATGTTTCCGGATAGCCGAAAGTCAGGACCTGCTGTGCGATCCAGATCCCGTGGACACATTGGCCAGTTCATCCTTTACTCTTGGACTGACTGGTCATTTGCCCAATCCGGATTTGTCTAAAGTTGCCGCACCAGCCGATTGGGGTGGTTCATAGAACTGTCTGACGGGACGATATGCACTCCGCTCACCGGCACCTTGCCCTTCACGGCCGAAGGAGATGTGGCTAATTACTCCTGCAGATCAAGCACGTCCGGCGAGGACTATATATTCGGCAGCTTGGATGCCAGCACCACTCCGTGGACGGTTAAGGCCGGTTCTATACAAGATTCAGGCAGTTTCCCGCCCCGACTCCAATCGTACGCTGATGTTTCAGTAGAGAGCGTCTGGCAATAGATCGGAACGGGGCATTATCTTTGCCATAAGGGTGCCATTGGGCTAAAATTCCAGCGATGAGAAAGTGGCGAGTGGCCGTTTTAATGGGAGGACCATCGTCCGAACACGATGTGTCGTTGTCCACGGCTAAGATGGTCATGGACTATCTCGATCGTGATAAATACGAGATTATCCCGGTGCTGATAGGCCGCAACGGAGAATGGCAGGTAGACCCGGAGGATTTGAGCAAGGCAGCGGACGTTGCTTTCATTGCCATGCACGGAGAGTACGGCGAGGATGGCAAAGTTCAGAAGGTTCTGGAGGACGTTAATTTACCCTACACCGGCAGCGGGGTGATTCCCAGTGCCCTGGGAATGAATAAAATCTTCTCGGCTCGCCTGATCAAGACATATGGGTTGAGGGTCCCCAACTATGTCCCGGTAAGTAAACTCGACAACGAAGTATCCATATCATTCGATTTCCCGGTCGTGGTCAAACCGGTCGACAGGGGCTCGTCGGTCGGAACCACCATAGTACGCAAAAAGGAGGATCTACCCGAGGCTCTGGAAAACGCCTTCAAGTTCAGCGATGACGCCATGATTCAGGAATACATCCACGGGAGGGAACTGACCTGCGGGGTCATAGACGATGAGAATGAGACGATCTCACTGCCGGTCACGGAGATAATTCCCAAGACCTCGACCTTCTTCGACTATCACGCCAAATACACAGCCAACGCCTCGGAGGAGATAACGCCAGCAGACATATCTAGGGAACAGACGACAAGAGTCCAGGACGTTGCGGTTAGGATACACAAATACATTGGGGCATACGGCATGTCACGCACGGATTTTATCTTGGGGGACGACGGTAATCTCTATGTACTCGAGATAAACACGATCCCCGGTATGACGCCGAACAGCCTGCTGCCCAAGGCGGCCATGGCTTACGGCCTTACCTTTTCGGAGCTTTTGGATAAAATAATCAGCGCAGCGCTTCGCAGACATGCTTTCACCAGTAGAGGAGATTAAGGACAAGGTAGATATAGTGAGCTTCATCAAGGGGTACCTGGAGCTGAAGCCTGCCGGCAAGAACTTCAAGGCGTTATGTCCCTTCCACTCCGAGAAGACGCCGTCATTCATAGTTTCGCCCGAACGCCAGTCCTGGCACTGTTTTGGTTGCAACAGGGGCGGCGACATATTCGGCTTCCTGATGGCCTATGAGAACATAGAATTCTACGAAGCCCTGAAAATACTTGCGGAGAGAGCCGGAGTGGAGTTGAGGCAGATAAGCCCGGCCGACCAGCGTCAGTTCGGAGTGCTGTACGACATAAACGCCGCGGCCTGTAATTTCTTCAGGGAGAACCTCGAGTCCTCGAAGAGGGCCAGCCAATATCTGGCCGAGAGGAAATTGAAGCCAGAAACGATAGCCGAATTTGAGGTAGGTTTCGCGCCCAACGAATTTGACAATCTCACCGTTTACTTGGTCAACAAAGGATATTCCGTTGAGGATATGACTAGGTCCGGTCTGATAGTCAAGACGGAACGGGGCAAGTACATCGACCGTTTCCGCGGCAGGATCATGTTCCCGATACATAACCATTTCGGCAAGGTCGCCGGTTTCTCCGGGCGTTCCTTGCCTGAGTTGGAGAGCCCTGAATTCGGCAAATATGTGAACGGTCCGGAGACACCGATATTTAACAAGTCACGTCTATTATACGGATACTGGAAGAGTAAGGGAGCCATTCGGGACGCCAAAGCGGCATTGATGGTCGAGGGTCAGATGGACTTCCTGATGGTCTGGCAAGACGGGATTAAAAATGTGGTGGCCTCATCGGGTACGGCGCTTACCGCCGATCACCTGAGGGTGCTGCGCAAGGTATCTGATCGCCTGTTCATAGGTTTCGATAACGATGAAGCCGGAAATATGGCGGCTGAGCGAGCCATTGATCTGGCCAACACCGCTGACTTCAATGTATCGATAGTCTCTTGGAACGGATTCAAGGATGCCGGCGAGGCGGTGGCCGCCGAACCGGGATTTGCAGCCAAAGCGGTGGGTGCGGCAAAACCGGCGATGGAGTATTATCTCAATCGTTATCTGGAAAATGCAGGGCCAACAAACAGGAAGGCAAGAATACAGGCGATACTATATAAAGTGAGGAATATTGCCAGCAGGATCGAGCAGAGCTACTGGCTAAGGGAGCTGTCCCACCGCACGAGCATCCGTGAGGAGCAATTGATAGAGGAGATGGCTAGGTTGCCTGACGAATACGGCGAGGGCTCATCCAACCGGACGGTCGTCGACAATAAGATAGGTACGGACAACTTACTTAGCCCGGCGTCGCGCAAAGCCATGCTGGCCGAGCGGATATTGAGCCTTATCTATATAAAGAAGGAATTGGAGGACAGGCTGCAGCCATACAAAGAATTCATGCCGGCGGATTACTGGATCGTATATGAATCCGGGTGGAACGGTGACGGTAAGTCTCCGGAGGCCGGGAGGATCGCGACAGTCGTCAGCCTGCGTTCGAGTTTCGAGCTGGAGGTACTAGGAGAAGAGAGAATCTCCTTGGAACTGGACAAACTCCTGAGAGAGCTTAAACTGGAACACCTTAAGGAATCGCTTGAACGGACCAGCGGGGAAATAGCCGATGCGGAAGCGGCTGGCGACGTTGCCGAGGTAACCATAAAACTGAAATTGTTTGACGAGATATCGCGCAAAGTTCAAGATATAAAGAATGGCAAAACGAACTAGGGGACCGAACAAGCGGAACAAGGTTCGGGCGGGTGGCGCCGGCCCGAAACTTAAGGCGCCGGCAACCTCCCACAAAAGGGAAGTTGAACTGGAAGAGGCTCTGGCCGAGCTGATTGAGCGCGGACAGCAGAAAGGCTTTGTCACCAACTTCGAGATATTGGACTACTTTCCGCGGATAGAGAAGGATTTGGAATACCTAGAAGAGATTTATAGCCGCCTGGAGCAGGCCGGAATAAAAATTGTCGAGGTGGAGTCGCTCATCGAGAGCTCCGCCGGTGAGATAAGCGAAAAAGAGCTGCTTGAGGCCACTAAGATCGAAGGACCCGTTCCTGACAACATCCAGATGTATCTGAAAGAGATCGGTAAGACACCGCTGCTGAAGTCCCAAGAAGAGAAGGATCTGGCCAAGAGGATATTAAAAGGAGACAAACAAGCCAAGGACAAACTGATCAACGCTAACCTCAGGCTGGTTGTCTCCATCGCCAAGCGCTACATCAACCGCGGCCCGCTGAATATATCCGATCTCATTCAGGAGGGGAACTTCGGCCTGTTCAGGGCCGTGGAGAAGTTTGACTATACCAAGGGGTTTAAATTCTCGACCTATGCGACCTGGTGGATAAGGCAGGCGATAACCCGCGCCCTAGCTGACCAGTCGAGGACTATACGTATTCCGGTGCACATGGTCGAGACCATTTCCAAGTATACCCAGACGCGCCGTAAGCTTGCGCAGGAACTGGGACGCGATCCGCTTACCGAGGAGATAGCCGTTGAGATGGGGCTGGGAGTGGACAAAGTGAGACATATCGAGAAGATCTCGCAGTCGGTTGTGTCTCTCGAGGCGCCGATAGGGGAAGATGATGACAAGTCGGTCCGCGGCGATTTTATACCGGACGAGAAGAACCCGACGCCATTTCAGAGCACGTCACAGGAACTTCTGAGGGACCAGATACGGAAGATCCTAGGCGACCTAACTCCACGCGAACAGAAGGTGCTGGAGATGCGCTTTGGTCTGACGGACGGCGTTACGCACACACTGGAAGAGGTTGGTAAGGTCTTCAGCGTCACCAGGGAACGCATACGGCAAATCGAGGCCAAGGCGCTGGAGAAGATTCGCCAACACCACGAGGCCGAGAAACTCGGTGAATATTAGAACAGGCATGAAGACCGAGGAGATTAGAAAGAGGTATCTAAAATTTTTCAGAGAGCGAGGACATACAATAATACCGTCGGCGCCACTTGTCCCCGAGAACGACCCCACAACCCTCTTCACCGGAAGCGGCATGCAACCGCTTATTCCGTATTTATTGGGCCAGGCCCATCCGGCTGGCAAGCGCGTCGCTGACTCGCAAAAAAGCTTCCGGGCCGAAGATATAGATGAGGTTGGAGACAACAGGCATACGACTTTCTTCGAGATGCTCGGCAACTGGTCCTTCGGCGATTACTTCAAACAAGAACAGCTGTCTTGGTTTTTCGAATTTCTGACGGACAGGGATAAGGGAGCGGGGCTCGACCCGCATAATCTATACGTGACCGTTTTCGCGGGCGACTCCGATACGGGAATACCGCGCGACGACGAGTCGGCAAGAATATGGCAGAAACTCTTTGACAGGAAGGGCATCGACTCGAAGTGCGTTGAGCTGGGTTCGGAACGATCCGGCAGCGAGAAGGGTATGCAGGGTGGGCGCATTTTTTACTACGGGGTGGAGAATAACTGGTGGAGTCGGGCTGGCGTGCCCGAAAGTATGCCTCCAGGCGAACCGGGCGGTCCCGATTCTGAGGTCTTCTATGATTTCGATCCCAGCGGTAAGATGCACGATCCCAAGTTCGGCGCCAATTGCCACCCTAACTGCGATTGCGGGCGGTTCATGGAAATGGGCAATTCAGTGTTTATGGAATATAAGAAGAGCGAGACCCCGGGTTTCGAAAAGTTGGCTCAACGCAACGTTGATTTCGGCGGGGGATTGGAACGTATCGCGACGGCGAGCAACGGCGACCCCGACGTGTTTAAAATAGACGTATTCGATCAATTGTGGAGGCACCTTAAGAAGGAGACCGGAATAAAGTATTCGTCCGAAACTAACGTCGAGCTCAAAAGGACATTTAGGATTGTCGCCGACCATATCAGAGCCGCGGTGTTCCTTATGGCCGACGGCGTAGAACCGTCGAACAAAGAAAGGGGTTACGTGCTAAGACGTCTATTGCGCAGAACCATTTTTTATATGAAGCGCACCCACGGTCCACACCTTAGAGAGACCGGCTGGCTCGAGTCATCTATAAGAGCAGTTGTCGGTAGCTACGAAGACACGTACCCCGAGCTCAAGAGGGATCTGGAGAAGATTATAAACTTGGCCAATAAAGAATCGGACAAGTTTGATTCAGCTCTGAAGGACGGCCTTAAAGAATTCGAAAGGCTCGTTAAGAGCAACACCCTCAATGATAACGCCTTCAATCTGTACCAGAACTTCGGTATGCCATGGGAGCTGACCTGGGAACTGGCTACGCTGCGCGGCCTCAAGCCGGACAAGCTGGAGTTCCAAAAACGATTCGAAGCGCACAGGGAGAAGTCGCGCACAGCCTCCGCCGGCATGTTCAAGGGTGGGCTAGCCGATCATTCTGAGCGTACCACTAAGCTGCATACTGCCCATCATCTGTTGCTTAGGGCGTTGCAGGTAGTACTTGGCCCGCAGGTCAAACAGCGGGGTAGCAACATAACCAGCGAGAGACTCAGGATGGATTTCTCGTATGACCGCAAGTTGAGCGAGGAAGAGAAGAAAGAAGTGGAGCGTATCGTAAACGAGAAGATTACGGAGGATCTTCCGGTCGTACGAAGCGAGATGCTCCGTGAAGAGGCGGAGAAACTTGGCGCGGAGCACGAATTTGGACAGAAGTATCCAGAGCGGGTATCGATCTATTCAATAGGTCCGAAGTCGGCAACTAAAGATAAACCCCAATTCGAGTCTGCGTTCTCCGTTGAATTCTGCGGCGGCCCCCATGTGTCGCACACAGGTGAGATAGGCTCTTTCGAGATCGTTAAGGAGGAAGCCGTTTCCTCCGGAATACGCCGAATCCGCGCTGTAATCTCTTAATGTTCAGGAAAACTGAGCCAACAAGCAAAATAATTCCACTTGATTCAAGATCTGCGGTCACGATATTCAAAATTATACAGTTGGAGCGGCAGAATCCCGGAGAAGAACTTACCCAAACCGACCTAGAAAACAACCTGGCTCAGGCTGTATGGAAATTGTTCGACGGCCTTAGAATAGAGGCGTCCGGTCGCCTGGGAATAAACGAGGCCGATCTGCTGCTGGCCGACGTCAGAGTAATCGGAGTGAGGGTTGACGGACACCAGGTCATCAATCCGGAGGGTTTCAGGGGACGCACTATGGAGTTCAACCTTTGCATAAGCCTGGTTAAACGCGACAGATTGCCGGCGGAAGACAATCAGGGCGACATTTTTGAAGAAGGCGTCGTTAGAGCATACCTCGTATCAAGGAAGGTTGAATTGGGTGAGCTCTTCTACGTGGAAAGTAGAGACAACTCCATATATGTCTTTAAGGTAACGCCGAACATATCGTCCTACTTGACCGAATTCAATTGGGGTAAGGATGATATATATAGGGCGTTTACGACCGAGGTGGGTACTGACAATGAACTCGGAGAAGCGTTATACTTACGATACACAGAGGGTAAAGCCTCTCCGAAAATCATGAATAAATTAGATGCGGCTTTCTATAACACATTCGGAACTTTTGTTAACGGGCTAGCTATGGCTATAAGAAACTCCAAGGAGACAGGACGTAACCTAAGATCAGAGCACGATGCCAATAAGAAAGGACGCAACCAGGTGGCAATATACATAAACAGTTTCAAGCTGCCGCCGGAGGTGTGGGGGAAGAGGTTTACTGTAGGCGATCGCAGGGTGAGATTCCTGCAGGCTCCGGAGGTGGATCTGAATGATTTTATCAGCGACAACTCCAACGGCGTAAACTCGCAGCTTAGCCGGCTGGCTAAGCAGAGGATTAAGTGGCTAATGGTCAGATGAAGAAAATCTACGTTAATAAAACAGACTCCGCCGCCTCCGTTATAGAGAGAGTCATTAAGGCTCCAGACAAGGAAGTGACTCTGTATGTCCCGAGAGACACGGAGTTCTCTAGGCTCAAAAACAACTTCAGGCTGCTTAAACGCGAATCAAGTAACGTCGACAAGGATGTGACCATCGAGTCGGTGGAAGACATAACCCTTGAGTCGGCGGCAGCCGTCGGCCTCAAGGCGGTGAATCCGTTCTTCGGACAGAAGATGCGTCTTGTATCGGACATAGTGTTGAAGGCGGAAGTGGACACCCCCGCCTCACAGCAGGCTAAGAGAAAGGACGCTCAACGCCAGGCGAAGCAGCTGGATAAAGCGCAGCCGAGGATAGAGACCACCTTCACTGCCCGTGAGTTGGGAGAGGATAAAGATTCTATATGGAACGAGGAGACTGAACGCCCTCGCGGCCGCAGGCTGACCGTCGCTCTTATAATTTCGGCGATTCTGCTCATCGGTGTCGGCGTACTGCTGTATTTTATCCTCCCCGAAGCCACGATCAATCTGACTTTTGCCGAGACGCCATTCAATTATTCCGGACCATTGGTCGTTAATGCCAACATTCAGTCACCTTCGGCCACAAGCGCCCAAATAATCATACCCGGAACTATTTTCTCGGACAGCGAGAACTATTCGGTTTACTTCAAAGGAAGTACCACCAGCACCGTTTCCAAGTATGCCACCGGCTCCATAATGATCTACAACGCGTATAGCTCAAGACCGCAGGTCTTGGTCAAGACGACCAGATTTACCGCACCAGACGGCAAGATATACCGCCTGGACGACACGATCACCGTTCCCGGGGAGACATCTGTGGGCGGCAAACTGGTCCCGAACTCGATTACAGCCCCAGTTACGGCCGATAATCCGGGAGACGCATATAATATTTCCACCACCACAACTTTCCGGATACCGGGGTTTCAGGGTACGGCTAAATACGACGGTTTCTACGGAGAGTCAGCCGGTCCGTTCACCGGTGGCTTCGTGGGAGTGATGAGTGTGCCTACCGATGCGGACATCTCTGCTGCCCGCACTCAAGCCCAGAATACATTGAGCAGCACCCTAGAAAGCAAATTGTTGCTTAAGCTGCCCAACGACGTAAAGATCCTGGATGGTTCTTCGCAAACTTCCATGACCTCCGAGAACATAAGCTCCACGCCCAATGCTCAAGGCCAATATTCCATAACGGTGTACGGACAGATAAAGATATTCGCCTTCAGGGAGTCGGACTTACTGTCCGCATTGGCAACCGAAGTCGCCAGTCAGTCCAACTCGAATCTGTCACTCCACGACTATTCAGCCAACTACGCAAGTCCGCAGCTCGACTTCAAAAAGGGGACGATGACGGTATCCCTCGCCCTCAACTCTAACTGGGCGCAACCGTTCGACATCGCCAGTTTCCAATCAAGGGCGCAGGGTCTGGATCAGGACGCTCTAAAGACACTGGTATTCTCCCTTCCCGGCGTAAAGAACGCCGATATCAAATTCTGGCCGTTCTGGGTTAGGAACGTACCCAAAAACACCTCTAAAATACACGTTGACGTAGTCTATGCCCCGTGATAACATGCCCCCGTCCTTTATGACTGCAAACGGTATGGTTTTAGAAGCCCTGCCAGGAGCCTTATTCCGACTGAGATTGGATGACGGCAAGGAAACCCTGGCGTACCTGTCTGGGAGAATGAGGCTGCACCATATCAAGGTATTGCCCGGAGATCGGGTGTCGGTGGAGTTCAGCGCGAACGACACCAACCGCGGTCGCATCACAAGGAGGTTATAGCAATATACGAAAAATGAAGGTTAGAGCATCTGTAAAGAAGAGATGTAAGAAATGTCAGACGGTCCGTCGGAAGGGGCGCGTCTATGTCGTGTGTCCGGCCAACCCGGAACACAAACAAAGACAAGGATAATCACCATGCGTTTAATAGGCGTAAACATCCCAGACAACAAGAAGGTCATCGTGGCCCTTACTTATATATATGGCATAGGTCCGTCGGCTTCCAAATTAATACTTGGTTCGACTAAAGTTAGCCCAGACAAGCGCGCCAAAGACCTGACCCCTCCTGAACTGGGCAAGCTCAAGGAGTTCATAGAACGCAAGTTCAAGACCGAAGGAGAGTTGAGGGCCGCTGTCCGTCAGAACATAACTCGCCTTAAAGATATAAAGTCTTACCGCGGCATCAGGCATATTAAAAGACTGCCGACCCGCGGCCAGCGTACTAAGACAAATTCGCGAACGGTCCGTGGCAATGTACGTAAGACCGCCGGCAGTGGGAAACGTAAGGTTGAATTAAAGTAGAATGGCCCAAACTAAACCTGTTCAAAAAGATGTTGCCGCGAAGCCTGATCCCCAGGTCAAGGCGGAACCCAAGAAGAGCTCTAGGCACATAGAGAATGGACGCATCTATATAAAAGCATCCTTCAACAATACCGTCGTTTCTGTCACCGATGACCGCGGCAACGTTGTGGCTTGGGCCACGGCCGGCGGGTTAGGATTTGCCGGACCGAAGAAAGCCACTCCGTTCGCGGCTTCCAAGGTGGTTGCGACCATAGTTGAGAAGATAAGCAAAACAGGCCCGTTCAACGTTGAGGTGCTCGTCTCCGGTGCCGGTTCCGGGCGAGATTCCGCCCTTAGATCGCTAGCTACATATCCATTCAATATATCTTCCGTAAAGGACGTTACTCCCATTCCGCACAATGGGATCAAGCCGCCAAAAATGAGGAGGGTCTAACACATGCTCAAAATAAGGGAGAAACAAGAAAGAGCGTTGGGCGTTAAGCTTTCCATAAAAGCGAAGCGCTCAATCTCACCCAAGTCGGCCTCGGTAAGGAGACCGTATCCCCCTGGCCAGCATGGCAAGTCTTTCCAGCGCGCTGGCAGCGAATATAAGACGCAGCTCAAGGAGAAACAAAAAATACGTTTCAGCTACGGATTGAACGACAGGCAACTATCCAACTTGTTCGCTAAGATATCGCACAAGGCCGGCAACATGATCGACAACATCATTCAGGCCCTGGAAAGTCGTCTGGACAATGTGGTCTACCGTCTGGGCTTTGCTGAAAGCCGTTCCATAGCTCGCCAACTGATAAGCCACGGGCATATAACCATTAACGGTCGGAAGGTCACGGTGCCGTCGTATTCGGTCAGGATTTCGGATAAAATCGGTGTGCGCAACGAGTCGAAAGACCACCCCTACCTGAAGACGATGGACGAGCGTCTTAAAAATTATAACGTGCCCGCCTGGTTAGTCCTTGATCTGGAGAAGCACGAGGGCGCCATGCTTTCTAAGCCACAGGATGTTGAGGTGCCGTTTGATATCAATTCGGTCGTCGACTATTATTCAAGATAGAAAAATTTTAACACCAACAATGGAAGTACCACACCTAAGCGAGAACGTAAAGATAAACACAGTCTCCGAGGACTCCACTAAAGGCGTCTTTCAGATCGAGGGTCTGTACCGGGGATATGGGATTACCATCGGCAATGCCCTAAGAAGGGTGCTTTTGTCGTCCCTGCCCGGTGCGGCCATAACCAGGTTCAAAATCAAAGGTGTCGGGCACGAGTTTACGACCGTTCCCGGGGTAATGGAGGACGTGGTAGAGATCGGTCTTAACCTTAAGAGGGTCCGCTTTAAGTTCTTCGCCGGCGAGCCGCAAGTGCTTACCTTGTCAGCTAAGGGAGAGAAGGAGATGACCGCGGGAGACATCAAGGGCAACACCGACGTGCAAATACAGAACACGGATCTACATATAGCCACTCTCACCGCCAAAACGGCTGAATTGGAGATGGAGATAACGGTGGGAAAAGGACTGGGCTATCAGCCGGTTGAGATCCAGAAGATAGAGAAGCTGCCAATAGGCACGGTAGCCCTCGACGTCATGTATTCCCCGGTAAAGAACGTCAACTTCTCAGTCGAGAACATGCGTGTAGGCGAGAACACCGACTATAACCGACTGAACATAGACGTTGAGACCGACGGCACCATCTCTCCTTCCAACGCCATGCACAAGGCAGCCAACGTCCTACTCGACCACTTCAGCAAGATCTCGGCGCTGGAGGTCAAAGAGGAGGCAGCCGCTGAGCCAAAGCCGGTCGCAAAGGCAACCAGATCCCGCACGAAGAGAACTAAGGAGGAATAATGCAGCACCGGAAGAAAGGCAAAAGGAAATTCGGCAGGGTTCGTGGCCGACGCGCCAGCTTTCTGAAAGGTCTGCAGCGTAACCTTATAATCTCCGAACGAATAAAGACCACCGAAGCCAGAGCTAAGGAGATAAAGCCTACGGTGGAAAAATTGGTGACCTTAGCCAAGAAGCAGAACATCGCATCTATGCGTCTATTGTTAGCTAGGTTACCCAACGATGCCGCACTGAAGCTCTACTATGATATCGCCCCACGTTACAAGGAGCGTCGCGGCGGATATCTGCGTGTGGTCAAAGTCGGAGCCACCAGGATGCGGGATGCAGCTCCGCAGTCTATAATTGAATTTATCTAAACTATGAAGAAGGGCGGCGCAGTCATGACCGAGCATACTATAGACGTCAAGAACCGGCCCCTGGGCAGAGTTGCTTCGAGGATAGCCACCCTCCTTCAGGGAAAGGAAAGTGCCGATTACGACCATCGGAACCCCGGCAACGTCAGAGTAACCGTGAAGAATATAAAATCCATAAGGATTACCGGCAAGAAACCGGAACAGAAGATTTATTTCCATCATGCTGGCCGGCTCGGGCACCTGAAGGAACGTAAATATAAAGATGTGTTCAGCCGCAAGCCTGAATGGGTACTGTGGCACGCAGTACGCGGCATGCTTCCCAAGAATACCCTGCGCGCCGATCGTCTCAAGAACTTAGTGTTTGAAAAATAAGATATGCCGAAGGAAAGCAAGACAACCAGGACGACAGGCTCACTCGGCAAAGCCGAGCATTATTTTGAGGGCGTGGGCCGGAGAAAGGAGGCTATAGCCAGGGTGCGCTTCTATCCGGAAACAAAAACATCCGGCAAGCACCAGCTCCAGGTGAACAATCGCGACTATAAGACCTATTTCCCGCTGCTGCGCCTGCAAGTCGACCTGGTGTCACCGATGAGGGCCGTAAAAACGATGCCGGATAAGTTTGGCGTCAGCGCCATAGTGGCTGGCGGTGGTACAACCTCCCAGGAAGAGGCGATACGCCTTGGCTTGTCCAGGGCGCTTATAAAATTCAATCCGGACCTCAGGAAAGAGCTTAAAGAGTTAGGATTACTGTCCCGCGATGCACGGGTAGTCGAGCGCAAAAAATATGGCCTGCGTAAGGCCCGTCGAGCAACACAATGGAGGAAGCGATAATCGCTCCCTCCATCGTATTTACGTAAATGGATAATAAGAGAGTTCACCTATCCGTAATCATCCCTGCGTACAACGAGGCCAAGAGGCTTCCAATAACGTTAATTGATATCGATCGACATCTTCACGGTGTCGATTTCTCATATGAGATTATTGTCGTCAACAATAACTCCAACGACGATACGGCAGGAGTAGTCACAAGATTGTCCAAACTGGTGGCTAACCTTAGACTCATCTCGGTGGAAGCAAGAGGCAAGGGGTTGGCGGTCAAGGAGGGGATGCTCGCCGCCAAAGGGCAGTACCGGGCCTTCGTTGACGCCGATAACTCCATATCTATAGACCAGATTGTGGACGCGCTGCCTCACTTTAAAAACGGATACGGAGTCGTAATCGGATCCCGCAATATAAAAGGCGGTAAGCGCGATCAACCCTGGTACCGGGTGATTTTAAGCGGAATCGGCAATCTGATAATACAAGCGCTCCTATTACCGGGCATCTGGGATACGCAGTGCCCCTTTAAGATATTCAGCGCAGAGGCGGCCGAGAGGATTTTCAGGGCATCCAAGGTGAAACATTTTGGCTTCGATGTTGAGGTGTTATCGCTGGCCAAGCAGATGGGCTACAAGATTAAGCAGGTCCCGGCGACGTTCAAAAACGACATTAACTCCAAAGTTAGGGTCGGTTCATACCTGGATGTCCTATGGGAAGTCGCAAAGATACGCTTTTGGCTGTGGACCAAGGCTTATGGCCCGGCCATCGAGGCTCCCCCCGTGTGAGTTGTCCGGCGCCGCCGCGGGTAATTATAAAAATAGAAACATAAAACAAAATGGAATTATACATAACCAAAGAGCGTCTAGATGAATTAAAGAACGAATTGGAGGATCTGAAGAATACTGCCCGTCCCAAGGTAGCTGAACAGCTAAAGCGAGCCAAGGAATTCGGCGATCTCTCCGAAAATGCGGAATATATAGCCGCACGCAGCGAGAGGGAAGCCGTAGAATCGCGTATCGAAGAACTGGAGGCAGTACTCAAGAATCCGGTATTGATTGAGAAAAAAACCGGTTCGGACGTTGTCTCGATAGGCGCTACAGTCGACGTTTCCAAGGACGGTAAATCCCTCACCTTCACTATTGTCGGATCAAGCGAGGCCAAGCCCCAGGAAGGACTGATTTCGAATGTGTCGCCCCTGGGTAAAGTATTGCTGGATTGCAGGGTCGGGGATTCGGTGCAGGTGGATACGCCGAACGGCAAGGTGACCTATACTATTATTAAGATCCACTAACACAAGTTGCCATGCTCGATTCCCTTAGGGATGAACGCCTGAGAAAGCTAAGACACCTGCAATCCCTTAAGATTGACGCCTACCCCGCGGAGGTCCATCGCACGGCCTCGATAGCCGAGGCCATTAAGAATTTTCCATCTTGGAGCAAATCGAAGAAGAGGATATCTCTTGTCGGAAGAGTAAGGTCCATACGCGATCAGGGGAAGATAGTATTCCTGACCATATCGGACCAGGACGGCGAGATGCAGGTTGTGATCCAGGAGAGCAATCTTAAGGACTTCGAGCTATGGAAGAACTCCATGGATAACGGAGACTTTATCGAGGCAAGCGGAACGTTGTTCAAGACCAATCGAGGCGAGAAGAGCATTGAAGCCCGTGCCGTGCGCATTGTGGGCAAGGCCCTGCTGCCGATACCTTCTGAGTTCTACGGTTTGCGCGATACGGAACTCCGCCTTCGCAAACGCTACCTGGATCTTATGACCAGCCCCGAGAGCAGGGAAATGTTCCGGAAGAAGAATATATTCTGGAAGACCGTCCGCGACTTCCTGACGAAGGAAGGTTTCCTGGAAGTGGAAACCTCCGCCCTCGAGACTACTCCCGGCGGCGCCGACGCCGAACCGTTCGTAACCCACCATAATGCGTTGAACACCGATTTCTACCTCAGGATCTCCCTGGAACTGGCTCTGAAGAGGCTGATAGTCGGAGGGTATGAAAAAGTATTTGAAATCGGACGCGTCTTCCGCAATGAGGGTATAGATGCCGAGCATCTCCAGGACTACACCTCTTCAGAATTCTATTGGGCCTACGCCGACCATGAAGATATGATGAGACTGGTCGAAAGGTTGTATAAGCAGGTGGTCAAAGCGGTTACCGGCGACATGATCACCGTGTACGGCGGTAAAAAAATAAACTGGGGCAAGAAGTGGCCGAGGGTGGATTACTACAGGCTGTTCAATGAAAGGACCGGTCTGGATCTGACCAGAGCCAGTCATAGCGACTTGTTAAAAAAAGCTGGCGAAATGGGACTGCAACCGGACCGCGCTCTGGGTCGGGGCAGATTGATCGATTTGATATTCAAACAGATACGTTCGGAGCTCGTCCAGCCTTGTTTCCTGGTTGGACATCCCTTGGACATATCTCCGCTGGCAAAAGCAGATTCCACGGATTCAGGCAGGGTGTTGCGTTTCCAGATCCTGGCGGCCGGCTCTGAGTTGGGTAACGGCTGGTCTGAACTCAACGATCCGGAGGAGCAGCGCCGGCGCTTTGAGGAACAGATGAAACTTCGCGCGGCCGGCGACAAGGAAGCCCAGCGATTGGACGAAGATTTTATAGAGGCTCTGGAGTATGGCATGCCGCCCACCGCTGGGTTCGGCTTGTCGGAGCGGGTATTCTCGATTCTGGTGGATAAACCGATGAGGGAGACTATATTCTTCCCACCTATGCGGAGGAAATAGTAGGAGTTATAATACTAGTCATGAAGAAAGTGATGGTCTTCGGTGTCTTTGACGGCCTGCATGACGGTCATCGGCGCATGCTCAAGGAAGCTAAGGCCTTAGGCGACTATTTGGTTGTCGTTGTGGCCCAGAACCACATTGTCGAGCATCTTAAGGGACATCAGCCCAGGCTTGATTTGGCCGAGCGTTTCGCCCACCTCGAGGCGGAAGACGGAGTCGATCAGGTGCTGGTCGGCGATGCGGAGCACGGGACTTGGGAGGTGGTGAAGAACAACAAACCGGACGTTATAGCCCTCGGTTACGACCAGGCGACCCTTAAAGATGACCTTGAGTCGCATCTTGATAAGTTTGACCCGAAACCGGAGATTGTGGTGTTAGATGCCTACGAGCCGAACAGTTTCCACAGCAGCATCCTGAACAATGGTTGATATCAAGTTCATCCGGGAACACAAGGACGGTATTAAGTCAGCTATAAAGAACAAAGGCATAGCCCTGGATCTGGACGAACTCCTTTCGGCGGACAGCAAGCGCATCGAGATTCAGCTGTCGATAGAGCAGTTGCGCGAAGCCAAGAATAAATTGAATGATGACGTTGCAAGAGCCAAAAGCGATGCCGAAAGGAAATCTGTGATCGATAAAGGAAAGGGAATCAAGGACAAACTGGCCGAACTGGAGCCTAAATTTGCCGAGATCAGTAAGAAATTTGAGGAGTTGATGATTAGGGTTCCCACGATCCCTTCTCCCGACACCCCTGTCGGCAGGAGCGATGCCGATAACGTGGAAGTGTACAGGTGGGGCGAGCCGAAGAAGTTCTCCTTCAAACCCAAGGACCATATAGCACTCGGGAAGGAGTTGGACATACTTGATTTCGAAAGGGGGGTAAAAGTCGGCGGCTTCCGCGGCTACTACGTCAAGAACGACGGCGTCCTTTTGCAGATGGGCATTATGATATTCGCCATAAACAAGATGGTAGCTAGGGGATATGCGCCGATGATACCGCCGACGCTGATAAAGGAATTCCCCCTGTTCGGTAGCGGCTATTTCAAGGGGAGGGAATACGATCCCAGCGTTGATGAGATTTATGAGATCTCAACTCCGGACAAAGAATCGACGGGCGAGATAAGCAAGGAGAAGAAATTCCTAGTTGGCACAGCCGAACCGTCTCTCTTAAGCTATTATGCCGATGAGACCCTGTCCGGTGACAAGCTGCCGATAAAGATGTCCGGGTTCAGCCAATGCTATCGCAGTGAGATCGGAAGCTACGGCAAGGACGTGAAGGGATTATTCCGGGTACATGAGTTCATGAAAGTCGAACAGGTTGTCCTTGCCGAGGCGGACATAGATAAGGCGAACAAGCTCCAGGAGGAGATGATCGCCATCTCCGGGGAAATGCACGAAGAGCTCGGTTTGCCATACCGCCGGATAATTATATGCACCGGCGATCTGAGTGCCGGCAAATACCGGCAGTTCGACATGGAAGCATGGCTGCCGGGCATGAACCGGTGGGCGGAGACCGGGTCGGCCAGCAACTTTGCGGATTGGCAAGCCAGGCGGCTAAATGTCAAATATACCGACAAGAGCGGCGAAAGGAGATATGTCTATATGCTCAACAACACAGCCCTACCCAGCCCGAGGATACTGATTGCGATATTGGAGAACTATCAGACCGAGGACGGGCATGTAATGGTACCTCGGGTCCTTCAGGACTATGTTGGTAAAGAAGAAATCGGGGACTAAGCGCTGGTTAAAAATCTCCATTTGGGTGGTCTTGCTGTTGTTGCTAATAGCAGGCTCTGTCTATATATTCAGATATTCAGTCATATTCCGAGTCAAGGACATACAGGTAAACGAGATCAACGTAACGAACGGAACGAGCATCACTGCCGCCGAGATACTCAACGGCCGGAAATATACGAGCATGCTTGCGCCGTTTCCCAGTATCGACACGACTCAGTTCCCTTATATCGCCACCTTTACCGTAACCAAGAATTACTTCACCCGCACAGTCGTCATTGATGCCGTTGCTCGAGAGCGACAGTTCATATGGTGCATGACCGCCAGCAGCAGCGGGGGTTGTTACTGGGCGGACAATACCGGCTTTATATTCGACACCGCTCCGCTACCGTCCGGCGGAGACATTAGGGTTGTTCATGATTCTTCCGGTCGTAATCTCGGTATAGGGGATTATGCCCTGTCGCCCGACCTATTCAAGAACTTCACCGCCGATCTAGGTATTCTGGATCAGTTAAATATCCCGATTGTATCGATAGACATCACCGATATAAACCACGAAGAGATGACCGTGGTGACCAGCGGCGGTCCCATGATCTACTTCGGGTTCACCTTTGATCCAGTGGCCTCCGGGGACGATGCGGTGCTGAGACAGCTTTTCCAATCGCCGGATTGGAACAAGTACTGTTACGTGGATTTGCGCATAATCTACAAGGCCTATACCAGCAAGACCTGCTCCTAGGTGCCCGGTGCGCCCTCCAGCTTATATATGAACATTGACGTGCCGACGATATAATCCGGCTTCGGAACATTGCCCATGCCGGGTGCCGCAGGGCGTATCGCTGTCAGCCACGCATACGAATCTTCCTGACCGCGGGTCAGCCCACTGGCCAGCGGCTCTGTCGCCAACTGGAGCTGGTTGATGGATATGGCCAGCCAATGGATGTTGCTCTCGCGCGGGTCGCCGTCGCTGGATTGCCAGGGAACGCCGGCATCGCCCAGATAGTAATTGATGTTTCCTCCGCCGAAATAATCCACGGCGATCTTGTCTATGTTCTTCTGCCGGACGAATGTCCCCAGGCGTTGCAGGTCCTGTCCCCAGTCATAGTTGGAGTCGGTAACGTATTTATAACCGTTGCTGGTACCGACGAATCCGTTGAAATAGGACAAATAGTAGGGATAGGCCGATGCGACCTCGAACGCGAACCACGCCAGCAACAGGGCGATGACGCCCAACTTCAGGGCCCTTTTTGTCCCTCCTTCCGTGACCCATTTCTTGAGGCTGGCCGTAGCCAGAATATAGGCCAGCGGGAAGATCGGCAGCAGATGCCTTATGCCGATATTGAGCGTGCTGTGCATGCTATAGGCGATATACAGGACTATGAACAGGAACATGGAGAACTCAACTATGTTTGTCTCGAGATAGTCGGTGAATTTGGGGTACTTGCGCCGCAGTGTCCTGTATATGCTCATCACGGCCAGGATCGATGCCAGGAGCACCAGGATTATTATCGGTACCGGCTCCTTGAGGGCGTACAGCGTCGGGAAATAAAGCCAGCCGCCGTCGTTTACCACCTGGCCCATAAAGTAGATGGTCGATCCGCCCGATGTACGTTGCACGGCCATCAGCACCCCCAGAAGGAATTGGGCATAGGGTCTGGTTACATAGTTGCCGGTCAGCCATATATCAAGGTCGGCCGGACAGCGGCTGATGTGGCAGATCTTGCCTGCGGGAGTCGGCCCGCCGCCGTATGAAGCCAGGATATAGGTGGTGTCGGTCTGCTGCTTTTGGATGGGATAGTTCCAGGTGGTGAACAGATAGACCGGATAGACCACGAGCACGAATCCTATTATGAATATCAGTATGGTCGAGCCGTAATAGTTTAGCGCCCGCTTCCAGAATCTCCTCGAACGTGTTCCTTCCGGCGTGTTTCTCCAGTCGCGTACGAGGGTGGTCACGTAATATACGGTTATGAGCAACAGAAAGAACGGCCCCAGCAGGGCGGCGGAGAACTTTAACAGCTGAGCCACACCGAAAGCCAGACCGGCGATGATCAATTTTCTGCGCGATGGGGATATCAGATATCGGCCATAGGTATATATACCCAGCAATATGCCGAAGGCTGCGCCAACATCCGTGGTCACATAGTGGCCGTGGGCTAGGACGGTAGGTGACAGTCCGAAGATGAACGCTGGCAGAAGCGCCCACCACTCGCCAACAAGTTCCCGCGCGCAGATGTAGATCAGGGCGATAAGCAGCAGGGTCAGTAATATGGGGCCTAATCTTGCCCAGTCTACGATGGCGCCGCCGTTATTGCCCGAGGTGAATATGAATTTAGTGCCTATATCCCACTGGCCGTTGACCGCACTTGTCCAGGAAGGATCGGTGACGGGGAAATTAAGGTTCATGAAGACCAACGGCAGGGCAGCCAGCATTTTCACCAAAGGAGGATGTTCAGGATTCAATCTGTAGTCCTGGAACTTGAGGTAGCTGTAGCCAGCCGGGATATGGGCCAACTCATCCATTATCGGCGAATCCTGCCGCGAGACAGATATCAGTATCGAGAAAGAAGCTATTATAATCGCGGCCAGCAGGAATAAACTGAGCTTTTTGGAAATACGGTTCATATGTGGCTATTATAGTATCGAAGCGATGGACAGACTATTGTGGACAAAGCATGCCCGCGCCAAAATGCGCTATTGGTCCCTGTCCGAGGCTAGGGTAAAGAGGGTACTCCACTTCCCGCTGCGGATCGAAGAGGGTATAGCCCCGGGCACGGTAGCCATGTTGCAGGCGGCGGGTACAAAGAAGCACCCCTATGAGGTATGGGTTATGTTGAACGAACGTGGCAAGGGCAGACGAGTCATCTCTGCCTGGCGTTATCCGAATAGGACCAAGCCGGGGGAACCTCTGCCTGCCGAGATAGTGAAAGAACTGCGCGAAGCGCTGATATGAAGCAGAGACCATTAGAGGTTAGTTTCTTCCGTAGGCCGACACTGGATGTAGCTAGATCTATGTTGGGCAAATATCTGGTCCGCCAACGTGGCGGCCGTAATGAGGCCTATATGATAACAGAAGTCGAGGCCTACGACGGTCCGCGCGACAAGGCCCCCACACGCCTCCCGCGGCCGGACACCTAGGGCGGAGATAATATTCGGAGAGCTGGGGGAGATTGTTCGTGTACCTGACTTATGGGATGCACTGGATGCTTAATGTAGTCACTGGTCCCAAGGATTATCCGGCTGCAGTACTGATCCGTGGGGTCGAGGGGATAAATGGACCAGGCAGGTTAACAAAGAGCCTGAATATAAACGAAAGATTGAACGGGAAACCGGCAGGCATACCGGACAGATTGTGGTTCGAGGACAGAGGGGTAAAGGTAAGAAAGGCTGCGATTAAGCGCACGCCTCGGATAGGAGTTGATTTCGCCGGCCCTTATTGGGCCGCACGTAAATACAGATTTGTCTTTGCCGATAAGTAACTTTGACTTGATTCTATGTAGAGCGTAGAGTTCGGGATAGTAGGTCCCCCTTAATCAAAACGGGGCCGGTTTTTGTGTTAGTATGGAATTTCAAGTTATATCCAAGAATAAACCTGCTGGTGACCAGCCGCAGGCGATAAAAGAACTAGTCTTGGGGCTAAAGAAAGGTGAGAAAAACCAGACGCTCCTAGGCGTTACCGGTTCCGGAAAGACTTTTACGGTAGCCAATGTGGTCAACGAGGTTAAACGGCCCACGTTGGTTATTGCCCATAACAAAACTTTGGCGGCACAGCTGTGCAACGAGTTCAGGGAACTTTTTCCTAAGAACGCCGTTCATTATTTCGTCTCTTATTATGACTACTACCAACCGGAGGCTTATATGCCCACAACCGACACCTACATAGCCAAAGAGGCCATGATCAACGATGAGATAGATCGTCTGCGTCATGCCGCGACCACTGCGCTGCTTACCCGCAGGGATGTGATCGTCGTTGCCTCAGTATCCTGCATATATGGTCTCGGCGCACCGGACGTCTATCGCGAGAATATACTCCATTTCAAAGCAGGAGATCAGGTGGACCGTAAGGTCCTGTCGCGAAAGCTGGTACAAATCCAATTCAGAAGGACTACAGCGGACCTTAAACGCGGTACGTTCAGGTTGCGCGGTGACAATTGGGAGATCATGCCGCCCAATGAGGAGGTCATATATAACCTGCGGGTCGAAGGCGGGAGAATCGTGGAAATGTATCTTGTCGATCCCGTCGTCGGTTTCCAGGAGGGTAAGACCCCTCCGGTCGAGGAGGTGATAGTATCCCCGGCCAGGCATTTCATCACCCTTGGTCCGGAAAGAGGAAAAGCCATAGAGATTATAAACCGCGAGTTGGCTGAGCAGCTCAAGAAATTCGAGGTGTCCGGCAAATATCTCGAGGCCGAGAGGCTGGAGCGGAGGACCAAGGCCGACGTGGCCATGATCAGAGAAGTCGGTTACTGCAACGGCATAGAAAATTACTCCCAGCCGTTGTCCGGCCGCCCGCGGGGCGCGCCGCCGGCTACATTGCTTGATTATTTCCCGGATGACTTCCTGATGGTGATAGACGAATCGCACGTTACCGTACCGCAGCTCAGGGGAATGTATGAAGGAGACGCCGCCAGGAAGAAAGTGCTCATAGATTACGGTTTCAGATTGCCGTCGGCCGCCGATAACCGCCCGTTGACCTTCGATGAATTCGAAGCCCGCATGCCTCAGACTATATATACATCGGCGACTCCCGGGCCGTATGAGCGCGAGGTTAGTTCCAGGGTAGTCGAACAGGTCATAAGGCCGACAGGATTGGTTGACCCGAAGATAACGATAAGGCCTGCGATGGGACAGATTGAGGATCTGATCCCTAGAATTAAGGAGCGGATAGAGTCCGGCGACAGGGTTCTAGTGACGACGCTTACCAAGCGTATGGCTGAAGATTTGGCGAGCTATCTCGAGGAGATGAAACTGAAGGTCAGCTATCTGCACAGCGACGTAAAGACGTTGGATCGCATAAGAATACTTACCGGCCTGCGAAAAGGCTCGGCCAAGGGCGGTTTTGATATCGTGGTCGGGGTCAACCTGCTAAGGGAAGGGCTGGACCTGCCTGAGGTGTCGCTCATCGCCATCTTGGACGCTGACAAGGAGGGTTTCCTGCGCAGCGAGACTTCTCTGATACAAACCATAGGTCGCGCGGCTAGGAACATTAACGGCGAAGTCCTGATATACGCCGACAACATAACCGGCTCGATAGCTAAGGCCGTAAGAGAGACCGAGCGCAGGAGGAAGATCCAGCTTGAATACAATAAGCAACACGGGATTACCCCGAAGACGATAACCAAGGCCATAACGGACATACTGCCGGATGCGGAGGACACACTTAAACTGGAGCTATCGCCGGTTCCTAAGGTGAAAAAGGAACTGGAGAGACTACTACGCGATAAGAGGCAGGAGATGCGCGAAGCGGCAAAGCGCCTTGATTTTGAACTGGCCGCGATCTTGCGCGACGAGATAAGGGAACTGGAACTTAAGAGCAAAGAGAAGACCACCGTAAAACATGAAAGATAAGATAGTCATAAAAGGAGCCAGGGAGCACAACTTGAAGGGCATAGACCTCACTTTGCCCCGCAATAAGATGGTCGTATTCACCGGCCTGTCCGGCTCAGGCAAGTCGAGTCTGGCCTTCGATACGATCTTCGCCGAGGGACAGCGCCGCTATATAGAGTCGCTATCGGCCTACGCCAGGCAATTTCTGGGACGCCTGGATAAACCAGACGTCGATGAGATAGAGGGATTATCCCCGGCCATATCGATCGACCAGAAGGCGCATTCCTCCAACCCGCGTTCCACGGTAGCGACTATAACCGAGATATATGACTACTTGAGAGTTCTCTTCGCCCGGGTCGGTACCCCGTACTGTCCTATCTGCGGAGGGGAGATAAGGAAAATGACGCCGAGCGAGATAGTCGATGCCGTTATCGCCTTGATAAAAGAGAGAAAGGGCATAAACCAAATAGTTGTGTTCTCACCGGTGGTTCGGGGCAGGAAGGGTGAATATTATCAGCTGCTTTACGACCTTCTCGGAGCCGGCTTCAGGGAGGTGCGCATAGACGGCGAGCTGAAATCATTGAGGGATAGGATAAACCTCTCCCGCTACAAGCAGCACACCATCGACGTGGTCGTGGACCGCATTCCGACATCCCTGGATTTCACCGACAAGGACAATCGGCTGCGCCTCAGCGAATCCATCGAAGCAGCGCTTAGGCACAGCGAGGGGGTGGTTGCGGTGCGGGCCGACAAGGAGGTCCAATTCTCGTCAAAATTCTCCTGTCCCCGGGACAATTTCTCCTTCCCTGAGATTGAACCCCGCCTCTTCTCATTTAACAGCCCCTACGGCGCCTGCGAAACCTGCCACGGTTTGGGTACGGAGAGCGTTTGGTCCGAGAAGCCCTGCCCTGACTGCCGAGGGCGTCGTCTGAGACAGGAAGCGCTCAATGTGCTTGTCGACAACAAGAACATCACCGAGGTGTCGGCCCTGCCGATTGACCGCGCCCACGATTTCTTCGAGAAGAGCCCGCGTAAATGGACCGAGAAGAAGAAGGAGATTGGTGAATTGCCGCTTAAAGAGATAAAGAACCGCCTTAAGTTCATGATAGACGTCGGTTTAGATTATCTGACTTTGGATCGCAAGGCGGGAACGCTGTCGGGCGGCGAGGCGCAGAGAATACGCCTAGCTTCCCAGATCGGCTCAAAGCTGGTGGGAGCGTTATACGTGCTGGACGAGCCGACCATAGGATTGCACCAGAAGGACAACGCGAAGTTAATAGACACCCTGAAGAACCTTCGCGATATAGGCAATACGGTGATTGTCGTCGAACACGACGAGGAGACGATAAGATCAGCCGATTATCTGGTTGATTTCGGGCCGGGAGCGGGGGTTCATGGCGGGAACATTGTGGCCGAAGGGAGTGTTCCGGCTATTTTCAAGGATAAGACCAAAGATTCGCTCACGTTGAAATACATGCGCGGAGTAAACGCGATAAACGTTCCGGAGAAACGCAGGCCGGTGAACAAGTCCACTGAGCTGCTTAAACTGAAGGGTGTCACTGAAAACAACTTGCAGGATATCGACGTGGATATACCACTCAAACGCTTTACGGCTGTCACTGGCGTGTCCGGATCCGGGAAAAGCACGCTGGTCTACGACGTTGTCTATAAGACGTTGGCGAACAAGTTCAACTACACCTCATTACGGGCCGGCGCCCACAAGTCGTTCCTGGGGATGGAATGGATAAACCGGGTTATAAATATAGATCAGTCGCCGATAGGACGTACGCCCCGCTCCAATCCAGCGACATACGTTGGAGCCTGGTCATATATCAGAGACCTATTCTCCTCCACCGAAGACGCCAGAATCCGCGGCTATAAGCCCGGTAGGTTTAGTTTCAACGTTCCTGGCGGGAGGTGCGGGAACTGCCAGGGTCATGGCTATGTCGAAATAGAGATGCACTTCCTGCCCACTGTTTATGTGACCTGTGAAGTCTGCGTCGGGAAACGGTTCGACCGGGAAACGCTCGAAGTGGAGTATAAGGGCAAGAATATACACGAAGTATTGAAGATGACCATTGAGGAAGCGGTGAAGTTCTTCGATGATTATCCGCTGCTGCACGATAGGCTGAGGATACTTGAAGAGGTGGGATTGGGCTATCTTGAGCTGGGCCAGTCGGCGACGACCCTGTCCGGCGGGGAAGCCCAGCGCATCAAGCTGTCTGCCGAACTGGGCAAGAGGGACACGCACAGGACCATCTACTTGCTGGATGAACCGACCACGGGACTGCACTTCGATGACGTGTCGAAGCTGCTGCAGGTCCTCGACAAGTTGGTTGTGCGGGGTAACACGGTGGTGGTCATCGAGCATAACCTTGATGTTATAAAGTCAGCCGATTGGGTCATAGATCTAGGACCTGGCGGGGGAGAGAACGGCGGCAGGGTTGTGGCCGTCGGTACGCCTGAAACCGTAGCCAGGAATCCCAAAAGCTCAACTGGGCAGTACCTAAGACGGGCACTGAAATAGGTGTAGAATTTATCGGATGGTCAGACTTAACCTGCAAAATCTATCCCAAGTGGTCAAGGGCAAGAAAATCGGGCTGGCTCTGGGCGGAGGCGGGGCAAGAGGCGTAGCCCACATCGGGGTGATCAAGGCGCTCAATACAGCCAAGATACCTATTCACGCGATAGCCGGCACCAGCATGGGGGCCATAATCGGGGCGTGGTATGCGATTCACGGCGAGATAAACTCAATAGAGGATATATTCCTGGACATCAAAGAAAAGGATATGGTCTCCAGTCTGAAGCTATACTGGCGCCGCGACGGCATCCTCTTCCGCGATCCTAAGGTGGCTAAAGCGGTCGAGAAAGGTATCGAGGACAAGAAGTTCAAAGATTGCATGGTACCCTTTGAGGTTGTGGCCACGGACATCAAGAACGGCGACGAGGTTATCCTGAAGGAGGGTGATATATCCGAAGCCGTACGGGCTTCCAGTGCGGTGCCCTTTATATTCAAGCCAGTCTCCATAAATAACAGGTTGCTCATAGACGGCGGTCTTGTCGACCCCGTGCCGGTCGAGGCGGTCAGGAAGATGGGAGCCGATTTCGTCATAGCGGTCGATGTAACCAGAGGTTGGTTGGACATTACCGAAAGCCCGGCGAGGTTAATCGATATCCCTAAGGTCATCGATAAAGTGATGACAGCTATCGAGTACCAGATAGCGCGCAAGCAACTCGAGGGTGCGGACATGGTACTCAAACCGGAGGTCATGTCCTTCGATTGGCTGGATTTCCCACACTCAAAGGAGATGATAATAGCCGGAGCGGAAGAGGTCCGGCGCAATTTGAGCGAGATATACAGACGTACCGGTTACGCCGCCGCACCCAAATCCATATTCACCAGATTCATGGACTTCGTGCTGCGCGGTTAAAGACCAATATGTCCGAAGCGCTATTCAACAACCGACTGGGAATTAGGGTCAAGAACAACAAACTTCCCGAATCTCCGGGCGTATACCTCATGAAAGATGTGAAAGGGCACCTTCTTTATATCGGCAAAGCCGGCAGCCTGAAACGCAGGGTATCCAGCTACTTCACCAGGCCGCACGATGCCCGGATGGAGAGATTGGTGAACGAAATAAGAACGATAGATTATGTCGAGACGGATACCGCCCTGGAGGCGCTGATCTTTGAAGCCTCGCTTATAAAAAAACACTGGCCCCCCTACAACGTTAAGGACAAGGATGATAAGAGTTTCCTATATATAGAGATCACCAAGGAGGCGTTCCCCAGGGTTATACTGGTCAGGGGAAAGAGCGTGAGGGGAGGTAGGCGCCTCGGACCGTTCACCTCCGCCTCCAGCGTCCGAACGGCATTGAAGATAATCCGCAGGATATTTCCGTTCAGCGTCCATCCCCCGGAAACGGTGGGCAAGTTCAAACGCCCTTGTTTTGATTACGAGATAGGACTGTGTCCCGGAACGTGCGTCGGCCAAGCCGACAAAAGAGCTTACGCAAGAAATGTGGCCAACATAACCAAACTACTGGACGGGCGCAAGAAAGCCATCATCCGTTCGCTGGAGCAAAGGATGAAGGTTGCCTCGACCGGTTTGAAATTTGAGGAGGCCAATCGCCTCAAGAAGCAGATATTCTCACTGCAGCACATCGAAGACACAGCCTTGATAAGCAAGGAAGATGGTTCGGATCGAGCGGACTGGCGTGGACCGCACCGCATAGAAGGATATGATATATCGAATATATCCGGCACCTCTGCGGTCGGCTCAATGGTCGTTTTCGTTGACGGTAAGCCCGATAAGAGCGAATACCGCAAGTTCAGGATACGCACGATAGAAGGAGCCAACGATGTAGGCATGCTGCGCGAAGTCATGCGCAGACGTCTGCGCAACGACTGGCCTATACCAGACCTGATATTGGTCGACGGAGGATTGGGACAGATAAACGCGATTCGCGAGGTCCTCTCCGAATTTGGGATGGAGCTGCCCACGGTTGGAATGATAAAGGGTCCCGACCGCAAGGACACGCGGATAGTTGGCAGCGTGACAGGTATCTTGGATAAAAACGTCCTGGTCCGTGTCAGGGACGAGGCTCATCGATTCGCCATCGGTTATCACCGAAGGTTGCGCGGCGCCAACCTGATCAGGAGGAGGTAGAAAATATGGATGCCTTATAGTAAACTCGAATTCGCATGAAACAGCTTTCCATAGGTATAGTCGGTCTACCCAATGTCGGCAAATCGACCTTATTCAATCTCCTTACCAAACAACATGTGGTTGCCGCCAACTATCCCTTTGCGACGATAGATCCAAACGTGGGGGTGGTCGCGGTACCGGACGAGAGGGCGGACAAGTTGAACAGGATGAGCAAATCGGCCAAGTTTATCCCGGCGGTGGTCGAGTTCTATGATATCGCCGGTCTGGTCAAGGGAGCCAACAAGGGCGAGGGTTTGGGCAACCAGTTCCTGTCGCACATCCGCGACGTGAGGGCAATAGTGCAGGTCGTACGCTGTTTTCCCGAAGGGGAGATAATCCACATTGAGCAGAGCATCGATCCGTTGAGGGACATAAGCATCATCAACACCGAGCTGATCTTCAAAGATCTTGAGGGAATAGACAGGAAGTTGCAGAAGTTGGAGGGGGAGGCCAAAACCGGAGATAAGAATAAGATTAAAGATCTGGAGACCGTGCGCGAGGTCCGTGCCGCGCTCGATTCCGGGACCATGGTCAGAAACCTCGATCAGCAGCTGGCCGGTGTCCCAGTCATAAGAGAGCTTAATCTGCTCACCGCCAAAGCCCAGATATATCTGCTGAACGGCAAGGAGAGAGATGTGTCCAGGCAGCTGACCGACGAGATAGAGAAATTGAACGCCGATTATCTCATCTCCGACCTTAGCGGACAACCCAACCTGGGAAAGCTGATCGGCAAAGCCTACGAAGTGCTTGGTCTGATAAGCTTCTTCACGACCGGACCGGACGAGACTAGAAGTTGGACAATCGAGCGCGGAGAAAAAGCGCCGCAGGCCGCGGGTACGATCCACACCGATTTCGAGAAGAAGTTCATCAGGGCCGAAGTTGTCTCCTGGGGCAAGTTGTTGGAAGCCGGATCTTGGGCCGTAGCCAGGCAAAAGGGGTGGCTGCGTCTGGAAGGGAAGGAATACACGGTGCAGGACGGTGACGTCATGGAGATAAGACACGGCTAGATGTCGAGCAGCTTGAAAAACAACTTATTGGACAAGGAACTTGTGGAACGCAAAAAACGCGCCGAGCTTATAATCCGCAAACTGAAGAAACTTATACCCGGGTCGAAACTTGCCCTTCACTATTCAAATCCATGGGAGCTTTTGGTCGCAGTGGTGCTGTCGGCCCAATGTACCGACAAGAAGGTAAACGAGGTGACGGCAAAGCTGTTCAGGAAGTATCCCAAGCTGGAGGACTATATTGAAGCTGACCTGCATGAATTCGAGAACGACATTAGGCAGACCGGCTTCTATCACAACAAGGCCAAACATATCCTGGCCTCCGCAAAGCTGGTGAAGGAGCGTTACGGCGGCAAGATTCCGAGAACTATGGAGGAGATGCTCACCCTCCCCGGCGTTGCCAGGAAGACCGCGAATATAGTGCTGGGCGACGCCTACGGAGTGGTCGAGGGCATAGCGGTGGACACGCATGTCCGCAGATTGTCGCGCTTGTTCGGTCTGACCAAGCAGTCTAATCCAGCCAAGATCGAGCGTGACCTTATGGCGGTGATACCCAAAAGATATTGGCTCAAGACTAACCATCTGTTCGTCGAATATGGTCGGCGTTATTGCCCATCAAGACCGCACAACCATGACACCTGCCCGCTTAATGGGATAAAATAGAGCAATGATTTCAATAGACGATTTTAAGAAAGTTGAGCTTAAGGTGGGTAGGGTACTTGCGGCAGAGAGGGTTGAGGGATCCGACAAACTACTCAAGCTTAAAATCAGCCTGGGCGACGAAGAGCGTCAGCTGGTCGCCGGGATAGGCAAAAGGTACGAACCGACCGACATCGTCGGTAAAGAGATCGTAGTCGTCGCCAATCTGGAATATCGTCAGTTAATGGGACTTGAGTCGCAGGGAATGTTGCTGGCAGCCAATGACGACGGTCCGGTGTTTATCTCTCCCGAAAAGGATGTCTCGCCTGGAGCGAAAATAAGCTAAGTCATGCCAAAACTTGTCTTCGATATAGAAACGATCGGGGAGGACTTCGATTCATTCGACGAAACGACCAAGAGAGTCCTGACCAAGTGGATCGAACGCGAATCTGATACGGAGGCCGAGCATAAACAGTACTTGGCGGACGTCAAAAATCGTACGGGCCTTTCCCCGCTGACTGGCGAGGTTGCGGCAATCGGAGTGCTGGATGCAGAGCGCGACCAGGGAGCGGTCTACTTCCAGTGGCCGCGGGCGGAGGCGAAGGAATTCGAAGATAAGGGGATAAAATTCCAGCCGATGGGAGAGAATGAGATGCTGGAGAAGTTCTGGGATATCGCCCGCCAGTACGACGAATTCATATCGTTCAACGGCAGATCTTTCGACGTGCCGTTCCTGATGTTGCGTTCGGCTATTAACAAGATACGTCCCTCGAAGAACCTTATGTCCAACCGCTATCTGGACAGGCAACGGGACGATGCGCTGCATATCGACCTGTATGATCAGCTTAACTTCCAGGGAGCGGTTAGAAGGAGGGACAGCCTGCATTTATATACCAGGGCTTTCGGCATAGACAGCCCCAAGGCGTCCGGGGTTAGCGGCGACGGTGTAGCCGCCCTATATAAGGAGGGTAAATTCACGGACATAGCCAGATACAATGCGGGAGATTTAAGAGCGACTCGGGATTTGTACCGTTACTGGCAATCATATCTGCGTTTTTGAACTAACATGCAGGCAGTAATACTCGCGGCTGGAGAGGGTAAACGGCTGAGACCACTCACCGAGCACATACCAAAACCGTTGGTTCCGATAAGGGGTAGGCCGATATTGGAATACACATTAAGCATCCTTCCTCCGGAAGTGGACGAGGCGATAATGGTCATAGGTTACAGGGGCGGCCATATCAGGGAGCATTTCGGAGAGCGTTTTAACGGGCTGAAGCTGACTTACGTGGAGCAGCCGGCGCTTCTGGGTACGGGAGACGCCCTGCAACGGGCTCAGCCTTATCTTAAGGACGGTCGCTTTCTTGTCTTGTACGCCGACGATCTATATCATCCCCAAGACCTGGCTGACTGCGCCAGGAACGGGTTATCCGTCCTGGTCAAAGAGAGTCTGACCCCTGACCGTTTCGGCGTCTGTACGGTTGACGGGGACGATCGGTTGCTCGGGATATTGGAGAAGAGGCACGATCCGCCGACCAACCTCGTCAATATAGGGGTCTATTGCCTTGACCACAGGATATTCTCAGTCCCAAAGGTGCTGCTGTCGAACGGTGAATACAACCTGGCCGAACAGATAGGCTTGCTGGCGCAAAAAGAGCCGATATATATAACCAGGGCCAGATTCTGGCATCCGATAGGCTATCCGGAGGATATCAAATACGCCGAACAGTGGCTGATCGTCGGACCGGAGGACCGCCTGAACTAATCTATCCCCGCCACGAATATTTGCGGCGGCAGGCTCATCGTCTTAATTTCATCGGGATATACGTAATAGATATTCTTGGCTTGGTTGAAGAATATGCCCAGAGACTTTTCGACCGTACCATAGAACGAATCGGTCATGAACATCACCGTTTGCGTGGACATCGGCAGGCCTCGTACGTCCACTCCGCCGGCGTAAACCACCAGGACCTTGGTCTGGTCCGGAGGTAGGGCGTTTATCTCGCGGGCCAGAGTAACGTAGTTGCTGTTGAATGAATCGGCGGTGGCCGCATTCCCGGCCCACAGATAGAAGTATGTGAAATAGGTCTCAGCCCCCATTACGGCGAAGACTATCAAGGCCAGTACAAACATATGTTTGGCCGGTATCCTGGCATACTGTTTTATCCATTTATATAGATACTCGGCTCCGATGGCAGCGAGAATGATCGCAGGCGGTATCAGCAGGATGGAGCGGAGGGCATGGGGGATGCCCTCGTTCGATATGACCACGGGCAGCGCAGCTACCAAGGCCCATGCTGCTATAAGCCACTGCTTGAAATCCCTCCTGTACAACCCGTACAGGCATATACCCACGCCGATCAGGAGAAACAGTCCCAATAGCGGCGAGAATTCTGGCTTGCCGGCATAATTCTGCCGCCAATTGCTATCTCCGGCTATGACGAACATACCCGCCGTCTTCAGGGTATTCACCGCCAGACTGGCTATCGGCGAGGAGGAACTGAAAATCGATATTTCTGACGTCCTGCCGAAAAAACTTGACGGGTTCTTAAGGAAATACGCACCAATGGGAAGTGCGGTCAGGAAGGCGGCGATGAGAAATACAGCCGTTACTGCCCAGAAATTCCCGTGCCACTTCCTCCTGGATCTAACGAAGTAGTAACCGAGTATGAACAATATCAATAGCGGCGTAGCTCTGTAGGCGATATAACTATATAACCCTAGAGCGTACAGCGCCCCGCCGATTAGGGGCACGGACCACAGTCCCAGGTCGCCGATTATGCTGCGCGGCTGACCGGAGGGAGATTCAACTCCCAATTTACGGAACGAGAGTATCAGCAGGTATACGGCCCAGACCAGGAAGAAGGGCGACATTATCGCCCGAAAGGCTATGCGTGAGAAGTTGATATGCCAAAAACTTATGGCCGTGAAGTATGACGCAAGCAGGCCCAAGACTCTGCTGTCGAACAGTTCCCTGACCAGGAAGTACAGGCCTACGACCGTAAGCAGTCCGAATATGGCCGAAGGCAACCTTAGTACCCATGGCTCGTTCTGCTGTATCACCCTTAGGAACACAGCCTGTATGTTTATGAACAGTCCCTCGCGACCGTTGTTCTCCGGATAGAATATCTTAAACGTTCCGGTGTGCAACGCCTCCTGAGCATTGGTGCCGTTAATAGCCTCGTCCGGATATAGCCCCGGAGGCGTGGAAGGAAGATATAGGAAGCGGAACAAAGCTGCTATAATGATAATAAGAACCAGCCACCAGAACTCCTTCCTCATGGTTGTAGTTAATCAAATTGTACAATGACCGGAGTGCTGACACCATTAGCACTTTTATCGTTGGCGGCAGGCCTGATCTTGGTGATTTGGGGAGTGTTTGGGTTATGGGGATGGTTCGTCAGGCATAACAGCAAGGAATTACGGATATTGGAATTCAGCGGTGACAGGGAAATTATAAAGGAAGTCCTTAAGTCGTTTCCGCCGCCCTTCACTATGGAGATAGCCGTCCACCAGATCGGTAGGGATATCCATAATTACCTGATTGTTCCTGCGGTATACCTCAACAGGGTACTTAAGCTCAGCGGCGGCAAGGAAGTCAAAGATTACAATATCTACCACCCCGGCGGCGTGAATCTGGGCTACTCTCTGAGAACTAAGGATAATTCGAGCGCATCGATATACGGATTTTTGAGTCTGATCAACAAGTTGGATTTCTCAAAGGTTGATGAGATAGGCGAGGGTGTAATGTTCCAGCTGGTATTTGGAGAAAGGCCCTATGGCGATATATTCCTCGGCCATGCCCGTGTCCTGATCTCTGCCCCCACCAACTACCAGGCCCGAGAGATATTGGAAAGCTTTCAGAAGGAATTCTCAGGTTGCGATTGGGTCGAGGAGAAAAATCAGGCCTTCATCAATGCCGCCACTTATCGTGAATTTGGCGTCCGGAAGGGGATGGAGTGGAGGGTTTAGTGGATCTACCCCGTCGTTGATATTGGCGGTTTATCCGCTAGAATAGTTAGTGGAGCGGTAGTAAGAGCACTCACTCATAACAAATAGTGTGGAGGTCACCTTCCACCGCTCCACGTAGAGCCATCAATAGACATGAAGCCCCAACTGGACGTCGTTCTGAAGCCCTTCACTAATTACAAGATAGGTGGCAGGGTTCGTTATTTTTATGAGGCGGGCAGTGTTCAGGATATTTCGGACGCCCTCGATATGTCGGATAAAGAAAAGGCGCCTTTTTTCGTTCTGGGTGCTGGAACCAATATCCTGTTTAGTGACGAGGGATTCCCCGGCGTGGTGATAAAGCCGATATTCAATTCAATTAGACTTGATTCCGAGGACATAACCGTGGGAGCCGGACTGCTTATAAGTGATTTGCTGAACCTAACCGCAGAGGACGGTCTGTCCGGCTTGGAGTGGGCGGGAGGTCTGCCTGGCACTCTGGGCGGTGCGATAAGGGGCAATGCGGGAGCCTTCAGAGGTGAGATCAAAGACCTTATAACGAACGTAGTCAGCTTTGACACCAGAATCAGGAAGGTGGTGGAACGGGACAACCGATCATGCAACTTTAGTTATCGCAGCAGTGTATTTAAGACCAAGGGGGATGAGATCATTCTATCGGCCACATTTCATCTTAATAGAGGTGGCAAGCAAGAGATAACCGCGTCGATACAGGAGAAAATAGACTTCCGTTTATCGAGACATCCTTTGGAGTTCCCCAGTGCAGGCAGCGTCTTCAAGAATGTGGACGTCAGGACCGCACCCAAAGAATTGCTTGAGGTGCCGGGAATAGTCATTAAGAACGACCCCTTCCCGGTCATACCCGCCGCATATCTGGTGGATAAGGCCGGCCTGATGGGCACAAGGGCGGGTGGAGCCATGGTCTCGAAAAAACACGCCAACTTTATCATCAACTTTGACAATGCGACCTCGAACGACGTCAGAAAATTGATTGAAGAGGTAAAAAAAGAGGTCAAGACCCGTTTCGGCGTGTTCCTCGAGGAGGAAATTATGCTGCTCTGACAATTTTATGGAGTTATCCACAGAAGCCATTATGTATAATTAAATTAAAGTACAAAAACTTTTAAAACATTATAAATGATTCGCTATCAGGATTAACTTGGTCGATTATCCTGGAGTAGCTGGGAATAATATAAACAAAAATTGACCATAATGGCGAAGAAGAAAAAGGGTAAGAAGAAAAAGAAGTAGACCCGCGCTATTATTTAGCTAGAGTCTGGAGGCCCCGAACACTAAAGGTTCGGGGCCTTTTACAAGGCGTCAGTCCGGAGACTATAATCAACTTGTGAATATTTCAATAAAGACGAAGGATCTGGAGTTAACCCCTCCATTAAAGGAATATATTGAGGATAAAATAGGCGGCCTGGAGCGCTTTTTTAGGCGGTTTGGCGCTGATACGGTTATGGCCAGGGTTGATGTCGGCCGTGACAGCAAGCATCATCAGAAGGGGGATGTCTATCGCGCCGAGGTTAACGTCGATCTGCCGGACGGCCTATTGAGGGCGGAGGCAACCGATTGGGATGTGCGGATAGCCGTAGACTCCGTCAGGGATAAGTTACGCAGGGAGATAGAAAAGTATCTTGACCTGCACGGCAAGGAACACAGGGGCAATGCCCCAGGGGAATAACGATTTATGGCAATAACAGGTTTCTGGAAGAATCTTTTCTCTCCGCGAGTGCCGGTCGAGGTCGCTGAAATCGGGCTTGAGGAGGAGGAACTTAAAAAACTCTCCGACACGAAGTTGCGCGAGGAGAGTTTGGCTCTCCGTGAAATCGCAAAGAAAGAAGATAGCAATCTGGACGGGCTGTTGCCCAGGGCCTTCGCGATAATAAGGGAGGCTTCGCGGCGCACGCTCGGACAAAGGCACTTCGACGTGCAATTATGGGGAGGCATAGTGCTTCATAGGGGCGGTATAGCCGAAATGATGACCGGTGAAGGTAAAACGCTGGCAGCTACCGCGCCGATCTATCTGAACGCCCTTATCGGTAAAGGGGTACACGTGATCACCGTCAATGATTATCTAGCCAAAAGGGATACGGTCTGGATGGGACAGATATATAGCTTCTTAGGGCTGTCTGTGGCCTGCATAGTTCATGATACTGCGTATATGTATGACCCGGAGTGGCACGTATCCAAAGAGGAAACGGCATCGCTGGACCACCAGCGCGACACCACCGGCAGCTTCTTGGTTAAAGAGCAATTTCTGCGTCCAATCACAAGGAGGGAAGCCTATCTCGCAGACATACTTTACGGCACCAGTCACGAGTTCGGTTTCGACTATCTCCGCGACAATCT
>CAZWFV010000003.1:0-36879 GCA_964633405.1 uncultured Candidatus Saccharibacteria bacterium | reverse complement strand
GGCATATTCATAAGCCTTTTCGAAAGTCAGCGTCCCGCCGCCTAGCAGTTGGAATATCTGGTTACGGATCTGGGCGGCCGTCTTCTGCGTACTTACCAGAATTTTCTGATAGGCCGACTCCTTGCCCTTTGTTTCCGTCAGCAGGGTGCTTTTCTGACTCTTGGTTGACTGCAGGACCTGGGCTTGCTGGGCCTGATAGGCTTTAAGGGTCGCTGTATCGGAGAGTTTCACCCCCAATTCCTGTTTCTGATTCTGGAGGTTGGATTCCAACGATGATAGCTTGATTATGGCCACCTGGACGTTCTGCTGCAACAGGTCGAGGTTGTTCACGTTATCGAAGAAATCTGATAACTGAGGGTGGGCCAAGAGAATCTCGGCCAGACTCTGGTTGTCGCTCTCATAGAGACTCTGCAGGGCGCTGGCCAGACCCATCTTGCTCGTATTTATGTTGTCCTCGGTCGTGGCGATCTGCGAATTCGTATCCTGTATCTGTCCGTTGAGTTGGTCTAGGGATATGTTAATGGCCCTTATCTGTAGGTTTATCTTCGCGATATTCGCGTTAAGGGTGTTTATCTCGTTGGTCAGGCTGCTGCCCTGCTTCTGATAGTTGGCGATGGTCGTCTCATAAGAAGAGATTTGGCTCTCCAGTTGCTGCAGTTGAGACTCAAGCGCTTGGCGTTGAGCTGCGGTCGAGCTGGCTGAACCTGTGGTAGTGCTGCCGATCGTGGTCGGGGCTACAACCGAGGTCAGGAATAATAGCGGCAACGTCACGGCCAGCAACATCGATATCTTCCGCTGGGTGGGCGCAACTATCCGTTTAATCTTACTGAGATTGATTATGGACCTGCGGCTGGAATAGACGTCTGACCCGCCGGATTTTACGTCGCAAACGATTATGGGCTTCAGCCTCATAGCAAATACATTCTACTTCGATACAGGCAACGTCACGGCCAGCAACATCGATATCTTCCGCTGGGTGGGCGCAACTATCCGTTTAATCTTACTGAGATTGATTATGGACCTGCGGCTGGAATAGACGTCTGACCCGCCGGATTTTACGTCGCAAACGATTATGGGCTTCAGCCTCATAGCAAATACATTCTACTTCGATACAGCTACTGTGCCAATCGGATCAGAGCGTTTACTTCTTACTTTTACCGTGTTGGGCTTGCTGGGATTGCTGACCGCTTTTGCCTTTGCCTTGCTGGACTTGCTGTGATCGCTGAGATTGTTCTTCGCATTGGTTATAAAACATTTCCAGAAGATGGGGGTTGTTAAGGCTGCCTCCCGCTGCGGTGCTCGAAGGCATGGCGATGATGCTCGAAACCTGGTTGCAGAAAGAGCCTAAATCGGTCCCGCTCAAGCCGCTTTCCTTGGCATATTTGATTGATTTGAGCAGTGAGCTGTTCAGATCGTTCTCCAGCTGAGGCACCTTCTTTAATGAGGATTTCTGCTGGACAAGATAATCTATCTCTTGCACCCGGCGCTCAGCGAGATCGGCTTGTAACTTAGGTTTGTCCTGTGGCTTGGCCAGGGCTAATCTGATTGATTCGCTCAAGCGCTTTAGCGGATAAAATACGCTGTTGGCCGGGATGTTTTGGGTGTCGGCGTAAACCGAGGCTCCCGATACAAGGGCTATTACCGCGACCATCGTCACGGCGGCAACTTTCAGGCCGAAAGCCAGACCGCGCTTCGCGACCGTCCCGTGGCTCGCATCGAAATGCGCCAGGAACGCCTTCTTGTTGCTATCCACCGTTTCTTTGTCCGGCAAGAGAGCTGTCCCTAATGACTTGGGCAGGTCTCTGTATTTGTTCAGAAAGTTAAATCTCATCTTTGAATTCGTTCCTTATTTTCTCCTTGAGTCGCATGGCCGCTATCCTCAATGATCCTTCCGACCTGTCGGTAAGCTCGGCTATGTCCTTGTAACTCATCTCGGCAATGAAGCGTAGTTCGAACATCTCTCGTTCCTCTTCGCTCAACGTTTTCACCAAATCGATCAGCCGGAGATATCGTAACCTCTCGTCGATGTCGTCTGGTCCGCGGCTGACAGCCATAGATTCGACCGTCCTCTCGTCAAAGCTGGAGAACGGCACTGGCCTCTTGATGCGGTAGTAGTCGATCAACGAGTTCTGAACTATCCGCCAGAACCATACAGTGAAACTGCCGCGCTTATCGTCAAAGCTGTTTACTTTCTCAATGAGCTTGATGAATATCTCCTGGGCCAGATCCTCGGATGCTTCTTCGTTGCTGGTTCTGGCGAGGATGAAGCCGTAGGCTTTGGGAAATAATTTATCGTATATAGTCGCGGCCGCTTTCCTGTCGCCCCCTTTCATCCGCGCTGCGAGGGTGTTGAAGTCGGCTGCGCCGAAGATGTCTGTTCCCATAGGTAAATACGCTACTTTATCGGTAACGTTACATTATATGTGAAAAAGAGGCTTACTTCTGAGCCTCTTCTCCTCCCGTCTCGGTGGCCTTGGCTTGTTCGCGCTCGGCCTTCTTCTCCTCTGTTTCCACCACTACCTCCTCGGGGGTAATCGTTGGTTCAACGACTTCCTCTTCAACCTGCTCGGTGATGCTGGCCACGACAGTGTCCGGCTCGACTAAGTATTCAAATTTATCACTCTGGATCAGATCGCGCACGTATATACTGTCGCCTATCTTCTCCAATTTGGTCAGGTCGACCGCTATCGACTCCGGCAAATTCTGAGGCAGGGCCCTGACTTCGACGACGTCCATTGCTTTGATCAATACCCCGCTTTCCTTTATGGCCGGGGATTCGCCCTTGAAGTCCAATGGAATCTCGGTCTGGAGCTCCTCCTTCATGTTCACCTGGTATAGGTCGACTGCAAGCAGCTCATCCTTCAGGTAATCGCGTTCCACATAATAGATCAGGGCCGGGTGTGGCTTGCCGTCCACCATAATGTTTATGACCGTGTTCTCTCCGGCCTCGCGGTACACTTTTTCGAAATCCCGGGTATTGAGCGCAAGGTGGAGGTTGGCTATGCCGTGACCGTAGAGTTCGGCTGGAATTAGGCCCTTCTTGCGCAATCCCGCGCTGGCCCTGCCGAGCAAAGTCCTTTTTTCTGTCTTTAATTCAATCATTTCAATAAAGCAACAATCCCCATTGTAAGGATTAATTTAATAAACTCAAGAGGTCGCAGGTTTCAGTTCAAACCGTTGAATAGGCGCAACCTATCTCTGACTATCTTGTAAATATTATCAACCGCCACGGGAAAGAGTTTGTATGGGGCGATCTCGTCGGGATGTTCCTTGAGCCCCTGTTCAACGCCGCGCCGCCAAGCGAGACGGAGCTCGCTTGAGACATGGATGATCGTCATGCCGTTTTTCGCCGCTGCGACGAAGTCCTCGTCGGCGGTGCCCGATCCCCCGTGCAGGGTCATGAATATGCCGCAGGTTCTTTTTATCTCGCTGATAAGGTTTATATCGAGACGCTTGTGAGCCTGTCCCGTGACCATCTCCTTTAAGAGGCCGTGCATATTGCCTACGGCCGGAGCCAACACGTCCACCCCCGTCTCCTTTACAAAACGGACGGCGTCCTCCGGCGTGGAAAGCTTCAATGAGCTGTCCGGCCTCTTGTCTATTATCTCCGAGGAAGAGCCGATGTAACCTATCTCACCCTCGACGACTATCCCTGGATTGATGGCGTGGACCATTCGCACCGCTTCTTTGGTCTGACGTATGTTGTCCTCGAAGCCGAGAGCTGATCCGTCGAATAGAATCTCGTCGAATCCGGCCTCGGCCGCTTCCTTCACCTTGTCCAACGAGTGGGTGTGGTCGGCGTTCAGGTAGATCGGGAAGAAGTCGTACTGCTCCCGATACGATTTTATCAGCGCCGCCGCGGCTCTCACTCCGATGAATTTCCTCTCGCCCTCGGATACCCCGATCAGGATGGGCAATTTCAATTCCTGGGCCGCGGCAGTTATGCCGTTGAAGGCGGCGAGGTCGGATATATTGAAGTGTCCTACCGCCACCCTGCGGCTGTCGGCATCGGTCAGTGTCTCTCGCAGATTTCTAACCATTCTTTTAGAATTTTATTATTCCTTTGTCCAGGTTGTTTATCAGCAGCTTCTCCATGTTGTCGTCGCCGCCAACGTATTCGCTGAAAATCCTGGTCCACATTGCTTCCATTTGATGATAGGTGAAAGACTGCTGGTCTTCGCCCTCCATGAAAGAAACCAGGGTCATGGCATTGTCCTCCAGGTCGAAGCTCACCAGTTCGGAGCCGTCGGCCGGTGAATCTATCTGGAATATATCGGCGACCCAATCGAGGTCAGCCCATATGTTCAAGTTAAGTTTGACCTGCGGGATCTGGAACATCGCTATATCTTTTTCTCCCCGACGCCAATGCAAAGATTCGGGGTTCACCCTGGGCATAAACAGACGCGGGTCTGACGGGTTGATCTTGGCCAAATAGCGTTGGACTATCATCCATTCGCCGGGGTCGAGTTTATCCGTTTCTGGCACGTCTCCCCTCAACAAGGCCTTGAATCTCCGTGGGAAGTCCTCTTTGGAGGAGAACAGTTTGAACATCTTCGAGTAGAACTCTATCTCGTGGCTGTAGTGGAATAGTAAGGCGAAGTCGCGGAAGAATTTGCCGGGCATCCTCTCCTGAATCGGGTTCAGGAATATGACCCCGAATTCCTTAAGGTGACTGACGTTATGGTGTTTTTTGGCGACGAATTTCTTGGCGACTTCGTGCCATTCGTTGCCCAGGACCTTTATCTCTATCGGACGTTCCTCAAAATCGGCTGCAGTAAAGGCGCTGTAGGCGTCCTCGAAAGTCTGATGCATCCATTCGTCAGATTCCATGAAACGGAGTGCCGTGAATATCTCGACGACGTCGTGACCCCTCAACGCCTGGTCAACGGTGGACACGCCCAGGTATTTCAGGACGTTTTCCGGCGGCCGTTTTCTTAATATCTCCGCGGCATGCTCCCTTTTCAGGAAATAGCCCGGGCCGACATGGGCGATCTTGCGGGCCAAGACCGTAGCCTTCTCCAGCTCATTCTCTCCCTCAACGACATTCAGATAATCCAGCAGCTCCTCTTCGTGGTGCAGGATGGTTTTTCTAAGCACGCTCCTGACGCGCCTCGACGTCCGATCCCCGGAGTCGAGCAGGTTAAGCGTACTGGTTACCGTAGTCTCGTTGTCCGCAGCAATCTTATCGACAACGCCCCGTTTGCCCGTTCTCTCGGCCATCTCCCTGTCCAATCCTTCCAGGACAGAAGGATCCAGTTTCAATATCTTGGCTAATCTTTCGTATTGACTCATCCTAGATTGGTTTGCGACGTATAGTAATCTTCTTGAATCGGCGTTCGGTATCGAACTGCCGTTTGGATAAAGTACCTTCGGTAGCTCCCATCACCTCGACCGTCGCCGTTGAATTGGCCAAGGCCAGGCGGATTGCGTATTCGACGTCTTCCGGAGAAGGCGCCTTATCCCCGACGCTGCGGCGCATCAGACCGGCAACGAAACCCGATCCGAAGGCATCCCCGGCTCCGGTCCGGTCGATCAGTCTCCTTTCCTTGAATGTGCCTGCACTATATATAAATCTGCCGTCGGATACGGTTACTCCCGCTGGCCCGGCGGTAACGGCGACGACATTCCGGTCCAACCTATCGATCCTTTTGAATATGGTTGCCTCTTTCCTGAAGGATATGCCGGTCAGGGCGGAAGCTTCGCTCTCATTGAGCACGAAGAAGGCTATTCTCGGCAGCAATTTCAACAATTCCCGGCGGGCTCCTCTTATATGATTCATAGTCGGGTTCAGAGCTACTTTTATGCCTTTGCCTTCGGCCGCTTTCAGAATCCTCGGGAAAGAGCTGAAGGATTTCCCGGGCAGGGAGACATACCACCACTTGGCCGCCATGTCGCCCAGAGGGACGTCGTCTATCGAGAACTCGTTTACTGCGCCCGGGTAGTTTAATATCGTTCTTTCCCCTTTATCTGACAAAAGTACCGAGTATGCCGTCGGCAATTTCGACGTCGATATGCGGTTTACGACGACCCCCTCCATCTTCAATCGCCGTTTTATTTCCTCACCGGACAAATCGTTGCCCACCTTGGCTACGACCGCCGTCTTGAAGCCCTGTCTGCCGAAGGTGACGGCAGCGTTCACGGAATTGCCCCCGATGGTGAAGAATACGCGTTTAACCCCGAATTTTTCACCGAAGGGAAGGACTATCGCCCGACCGCTTTCCGTTTTGGGATATACCTCTATCCTGAAATCACCCTGTAAGAAGGCGTCACGGGTCGCCGAGCCTATAGTTACAACGTCGTACCTATTCGCCGCCATTATTTCCTCTTGATAACGTTGGCTGCAGCGGCCTTTATATCCTTCACGCCCATTCCATACTTCTCAATCAGCTCATCCGGTTTGCCCGACTCTCCGTATACGTCGTGCATTCCGACAAACTCGATCGGCACCGGAAATTTCCGCGCCAGCAGTTCGGCTACGGCACTGCCCATCCCGCCCATGACCTGGTGCTCTTCCACCGTGACCACAGCCCGGCAACGCCTGACCGCATCCAGTATTCCCACCTCATCCAACGGCTTGACGCTGTGGTTGTTGACGACAATGGTGCTTGTCCCCTCTCCCTCCAATTCCTTAGCGGCGACGAGGGATTGATATACCAATTGTCCGCAGGCGATTATCGCCACCTCAGGCTGCTCCGAATCCCAGAATATCTCGGCCTTGCCCGGGGCATACGGCGTGTCCTCGGTGGTTATGACCGGCGACTTCTCCCTGGCGAACCTGATGTAGACCGGCCCGACTATCCTTGCTGCGGCCAAGGTGGCTTTCTTAGCCTCAATCGCATCGCACGGAACGAAGACTCTCATATTGGCCATGACCCGCATGGTGGCGATATCCTCGATAGCCTGATGGGTCGCCCCATCCGGACCGACCGATATGCCCGAATGATGCCCGGCAATCTTAACGTTGGAGTCGTTGTAGGCGATGGTCGTGCGGATCTGCTCCCAATTCCTCCCGGGAGAGAACGTCGCGTAGGAGGAGATGAACGGCACCTTCCCGGAGATGCCCAGTCCCGCGGCAATCGTCGCCATGTTCTGTTCGGCCACGCCTGTCTCAAAGAAACGATCCGGGAACTTTTTAGAGAAGGCCTCAGATCGGGTGGATTCGGTCAGGTCTGCGCACAGCACGACGACGTTCGGATCCCTGTCTCCGGCTATCAGCAAGCCATCGCCGTACCCGTCGCGGATAGGCTTACGTTCCACGTCATCAAATAATTTGGGGTTGAGTTTTGAGTTCGGGTTAAGCATTTCCTTTTTTCTTGGCATATTTTTCGATCAGCCACATGCTGCCGCCGATAACCAAGACGGCTATGACCAGGCCTATGAAAAATTTGAGTTGGTCGTTCACGCTGCCCCAACCGCGGCCGTAGCCGTAAGTTATGCTCCACAGACCGGCGATCATTATGCCCACCGGCACGCCCCGGGCAGAGATAGCTGTGGCGAATAAGAGCCAGAACCCGAGAGCGAATACGATCAGACCGAGTATGTTAGCGATTACAAATATATTGCGGTCATATACCTTCACCCGGCTCTCATAAGTCTGTTCCTCCTGGGAGAACTGTTGCTGCGCAGCATTCTGCTGGGTTTCGATCTGCTGATTTTGCTGCAGACATTTTGTGTCACTCGACTGGCAGGGAATGATCGGTCTCATCGGCGAAGCTGGGTAGATTGGTGCCGTCGGGGCGGGGTAAAACGCCTGTATCCCGAGGGTTATGAGCGCCGCGAGGATGATTGCCGTACCTAATCCTAAAACCAAGTTAATAATCTTCATTGTGTTTACTGATGCTCTGATTCTATTTTACCCTGCAGCGTACGCAATTCCTTCATGGCAATTCCCCCTTCTTCCCTGGTCGGCGGCTTGCCGTGCCACAAATAATCCATCTCCATGAAACTCACTCCCTTGCCGGGGATGGTATGGGCAATAATGACCGTCGGCTTCTCGTAGATGGCTTTGGCTTCGTTGACCGCATCGATTATGGCCTCGAAACTGTGGCCGTCGATTTCCAAGACGTGCCAGCCGAAAGATTCGTATTTCTCCCTGAGGGGCTCGAGCGGCATGACGTTCTCGGTGAACCCGTCTATCTGGATGTTGTTCCGGTCGACGATCACGGTAAGGTTCGATAGTTTGTTCTTGCCGGCGAACATTGCCGCCTCCCACAAATTGCCCTCTTCATGCTCGCCGTCGGAGGTCAGGCAGTATATACGGTGTTTGGCCTTATTAAGACGCGCGGCTAGAGCCACACCTATAGCCTGGCTCAATCCTGAACCCAGTGGCCCCGAAGTCGTCTCTAAGCCGGGCAGGGAGCCGCGGTGCGGATGACCCTGCAGTCGGGAATTTATCCTGCGCAGGGTCTTCAGCTCCTCCATCGGCAGATAGCCGGCATAGGCCATGGTCACGTAGCGGACCGGGCAAATGTGACCGTTGGAAAGGATAAGCCGGTCCCTCTCCGGCCAGTCCGGTCTTTTGGGATCGTGGTTCAAAATATGGAAATAGAATGCCGTGAACACGTCGGCCATACCTAAGGGCCCGGCCGAATGCCCGGAGCCGGCCTCAACTAGCGTTTCAATTATGGTTTCCCTAATCTTAACGGCGGTGTCCTCAAGAAACCGCAGTTTCTCTTCGTTCAATTCCTCCATGTAATCGCATTATACCACAGGAATTTTATCGCCCGGGGTGCGTATAAGCGCTTAACAACTGGAAAGTTCCTTATAAGCGTGCCTGGGATCAGGCCCGCCGAAGATATATGTTGCGGAGGCTACGGCATCCGTCCCGATTTCGCTCAGCGACCGGCAAACATCCAGATCGACGCCGCCATCCACCTCAATCACAGCCGTGGGTCTGTTCTTCTTCAGGAAGCGCACTTTGTCGATTGTGGCCGGCGAGAACTTCTGTCCCGACGGCCCAGGGTTGACGGCCAGAACCTGGAAGGCGGTGAATGACGACAGGTACGGGATCAGGTTCTCCGCCGGCGTGGGCGGGGAGATGGATAGCATTATCTCGGCGCTGCGGCCCCTGGCCTCATTAAGCAATGCACCTGGGTCTTTCATCGTCTCCAGCGGCACTATCACCCTGTCGGCTCCGGCCTCCAACCAACCCCTGGCGACATCCTCCGGATCCTGAACCATGAGATGTATCTCGAAATGCACGGTGGGGAAGCGTTGTTTCAGGTCGCGCAACGCGGACGGGTCGCCCCAGGTGACGCCTTCGGCGAACTTGCCGTCGGTTATATCTATATGTATCCAGCTCGAGAAGTCCGCCGCCTTATTAATATTGGCGTTGGCTGTTTCGGCGTCGCGACAGTTTATCACCGGCAGTACCAGCATCACGAATTTAATTTATGCTCCAACTCATTGATCTTATTGATGCGTCGCTTATATCTCGCATCGGCCGAAGCCGGAGCCTGCAACCATACGCTCACGATCCTTTTTGACGCCTCTACGTCCAGAAAGTCGGCTGGCAGGGCAAGCACGTTCGTATCGTCATCGGCCCTCGAGGCGCTGGCCTGGTCCGGAGAGAACGAGAGAGCCGATCTTATACCCCTGAATTTGTTCGCGACCACATCCACCCCAACCCCCGAACCGCACATCACGATCCCCCTGCTACCGCTCGGGTCGCTGCTCACCTTTTCGGCGACTGCGGAGGCAAAGTCGTTGTAGTCGTCATTTTCGTCGTAGGCCGACGCTCCCATATCCGACACCGAATAGCCCATATCTTTAAGATATTTGCTGATCGCCTCCTTTAATCGGAAACCGCGATGATCTGCGCCTATATATATGAGCATGTTCGGTTCGCTATCCACCTATATAATGCACTACCGCCGACAAGCCGTAAACGAGTATGAATATGACCAGAATCAGCGCTGGGGCGATCACTCCCCAGGCGGCGGCCAGACTAAATTTCAAGCGGTTGTTTTGCACGCTGGCACCCACGATTTCGGGGTGCATCCGCTTAAGATCGTGGTAAATCCCGAGCTCGTAAATCACAAGGAACGGCACGGATAATATCTGGAAGATCATATTCAGCGCTATGACCCCGAACTGTCCCCAGATGGAGCCGAGCAGCGCCGCAAATACGGAAACCGCCATGGCTATCAGGAACGCTATCAGGAATCTCAGCACCACCGGCCAGAAATAGCCGTGGCAGTACTCTTTGGATTTCAGCAAGGCGCCCAGCCCGCGATCGCCATCTATGACGAAAACGTAACCGGAGAAGCTGAACCAGACCATGAAGATGAGCGTCGGTACTATGAGTGGGATGAGCCCGCCTATCATCACCAGGATACTCAACAGAGCCATCCATATATAGGCGAAGAAACTGCGCTCGGCATAGGCATAGCTGTCGGAGAATTGCCTGCTGTTCTCGGCGGCATAGATAAGGGCCAGACCGGACAGAATTGAGAGTATTACGCCAATCAGGCTCACGATCCCGCTGAACACCTGCGGCGAGGAGCCGCCCAAGACGTTCAGGTAGTCGCCTACGGCCAGGACCAGGAAAGGAAGTGTCGATATCCAGATTATATCTCCAAATTGTCTGGCGTAGCTCCGCCAGCTCTCCCTAAGTAGCGAACCTAGCGATATAAGCCCACTGGATGGATCCATCTTACGACCGTTTATTCCATACGAGTTTGGCAGCCGCCTGCACGTGCTTAACCAATGTGCTCACGTATCCGGCCTCGTTGTCGTACCACGAAAGCACTTTCACAAGGTCGCCGTCCACCACTTTCGTGAACCCGAGGTCCACGATCGCGCCGTACGTCTCGCCGATGATATCGTTGGACACGATCTGATCGTTCGTCACCTTCAATATCCCCTGCCAGCGCGGCAACTCGGCGGCATCCGTTAAAATCTTGTTAATTTCCTCCACACTCGTCTTCCGCTTCGCGACGAATGTGGTATCGGAAACGGAGCCGACAATGGACGGCACGCGAAACGCCATGCCGTCGAATTTTCCCTTGAGGTCCGTGATCGCGCGTGCGACGGCGATCGCGGCGCCGGTCGTGGTCGGCACGATATTCTGCGCCGCCGCGCGGCCCTTCCGATAATCGTGGCCGTGGCGGATCGGTCCATCCACGATAGCCTGCGTCGCAGTATAGGAATGGACGGTCGAAAGTATTGCCTTCACTATGCCTGGATTCTCCGAGAGGATCTGGATCACGGGCGACGATGAGTTCGTCGTGCAGGAGCCGTTTGAGCTTATCCGGCATGTTTTCAGAGCCTCCTCGTTCACGCCCATGAGAACCGTGCGGCCGTCAGGGCCGTCCTCATCCTTCGCTGGTGCCGTGATGACAACGCGCTTCGCGCCCGCCGCGAGGTGCACTTTGTTCGCGGCGAACGATTCAAAGACGCCGGTGGACTCCACGACGATATCAATGTTTAGATCCTTCCACGGGAGCTGCGTCGCGTCCTTTATCTGTAAAAATTTTATCGCCGTGCCGCCCACCGTGAGCGTGCCGCCGGCCGCATCCGTCTTCACCTCCTTGCTGTAGCGCCCATAGACCGTGTCGTATTTGAGCAGATACGCCAGATTTTCCGCATTGCCGAGATCGTTGATCGCAACAATCTCCAGATCCGGCGTGTCGAATGCCTGCCGGAAGAACAGCCGCCCGATCCGCCCAAAACCGTTTATCGCTATTCGTGCCATTTACTTATATTATATGCCGACCACTGGATGCTGCAAAAAATAAAACTGGATAAGTCTTAGACTCCGGCGCGGTAGGCCGCATCCCTGGTAAAATCACCGAAGTTGAATACCAAGAATATGACTGTACCGACTATCGACAGCACCGCTGCGTACAAAAAGGCCAGCTGCGGGTTAAAAATCGTCCAAATCAGGCCCCCCAGGAAGCCGGCCAGCAACGACGATAAACCGATTGCCGCGTTGAGCAACCCTTCGCCGGTGGCCAGATACTCCGGGTTCACCAAGCGGGTGGTCAAGGCGCGTTCGACGCCGTCGGTAGCTCCCGAGTACAAGCCAAACAGGATGAAGGCGACTATAGCGACGTAGATTGACGATGATACAGCCAGGAGCAGGTCGGTGGCTATAGCCATAAAGAAACCAGCCACGATCGTCTTTCTTTTGCCGAATTTATCGGATAGTTTGCCCAGCGGTATGGCCGTCAGAACGAAAACTATACTGTACAGGAAATATAGGAGTGGCAGGTCCGCAATCTTAAGGCCAAGCTCGAGCGGCCTAACCAGCATAAGCGTTATCGGCAGTGTGCCCATACCAAATATAAATACCGACAATATATAGGAACTGAATCGCCTGTGTTCCCTGAAGAATTTTCTGTCCAACTTGGGCAGGGTTGATCCCCTATGGGGGCGGACCTCCCTCACAAGCAGAAAAGTGAAGAGGGTGACGATTCCTATAAGGAAAGCTATTACGAAAAGCTTATTCAAGCTTCCGCCGACCAGAGGCAGGATAAGGAAGGCGCCGAGCGGTCCCAATACTCCGCCCATGGCATCCATAGCCCTGTTGTAGCCGAACGATTTACCCACCTCTTCCTTGGAGACCGACTCGCCGATGAGGGCATCTCTTGGTCCCTCACGGAAACCCTTGCCGATACGGTCGACCACTCTTATGCCGAAAACCTCGCCGAACGTGCCCGCCACAGCATAAAGGGATCTGACCGCGACCGACAGCGAATAGCCGGCGAGCGCGGGAAGCTTACGGCGGCCTATCTTGTCTGAAAACCATCCGGAGAATATCTTCAGGAAACTCGATATGGCGTCGGCCGCACCATCGATCAAGCCTATCCCCACCGCCGGGACTCCCAGGGTTATGGCCAGAAAAGCCGGTATCACCGACTGAATCATCTCATTAGAGAAGTCGTTGAACAGGCTGGCCAGTCCCAGGGCGAAGACGTTCTTTTGTATGCCGAACAGCTTGTCTTTTTTAATCTCTTCGCCGTTCATCTCAATTCAGCGGACTTATCTGGATAGCGTCCCCCACCCTTAAACCGAGTTGGGCCACTTGGCCAGAGTTGATCTCGATAACCCCGTCCACTAACCCAGGCGATATGTATATGGGAAGATTCAAGGCGTTGGAGGATGTCGGCACGGTCATATTCTCCTCGAAACCGATTATCTTGTTGCCTCTCATCCATATCAGATCCAGCGGGAACTCCATGTCTTTCATCCAGAACAACTGGATGCTGGGTATATTGAACATGAAAAGCATACCATTGCGCTCGCCCAGGCTGGTCCTGCCACCCAGGCCCCTGTTCTGTTCGGTGGTGGTCGTCGCCACATCCAAGGTGAATGTTTGTCCGCCTATTACAGCTGTAGTCGTGGGCAGTTGGGGTAGTATCGTCGGTTCGTTCCTGTACAAAAAAATATAGCCCAATCCGGCCAGTACCACGATCGCAACAAGAGAGATTAAGACCAACATATCCCTGACAGACATATATTCAATTATATATTAGCCGGAAGACAACGATGCCGAAAGCTACCGAGACGTTCAATGATTCTTTGCGGCCCCTCATCGGTATCTCGATTACGGTATCGGCCCGGCGCAATATTGATCGGGGTAAGCCGTTGACCTCATTGCCCAGAACCAGGACGGTCTTCGCCGTCGGACGACTCGGCCCGACTTTATAGTAAGGCTTGGATCCTGCGTGCTGTTCGACGGCGATGACCCTATATTCCTCTTTTCTGAGCCGATCGATAAGTCTGGCCGTGCTGCCGATCTTTTCCCAGTCAATATATTTCTCGGCTCCAAGCGAGACCTTGGCCAGCTGCGGACGGAGCTTGCCTAGCTTATCGGTTGGTGCCGGCGTTATGCCGCACAAGTACAGCTTTCCTATGCCCGCGGCGTCGGCTGTACGGAATATCGAACCCACGTTATGCATGCTCCTGATGTTGTGAAGCGCAACAACCATGCCCGGTTATTTTGATTTGTTCAGGTAGGCGTAGATATTCAGGACCGCTTTTATGGCGTCGCCGGCGGATATGTTGTTCTGCTTATAAAGGACGTCGCAGACGTCTCCCGCCGCCCACACGCCTTCCACCGAAGCTTGCTGCGTCTTTGCATCCACTACCACCTCGCCTCGGGGGTTCAATTTGACGATGTCTTTGACCAGCTCGGAGTTGGGAATGACCCCCACCTCAACGAATACGCCCTGGACAGACAGTTCCTTCATCTCGTGCGTGGCCGTATCCTCGTATCTGACTCCGGTTACGCCACTATCTCCAACTATCTCTTTCGTCTCCGCGTTGAGGTAAATCTTGACCTTGGACTCTTTGGCAATCCTGTCCTGCACGATTTGGTCGCCCTTCAGCAGCCCGCTATGCTGCACAAGGTATATATTCTTGGCATAGGGCAGAAGATCGACGACCGCCTCCATGGCCGAGTTGCCTCCGCCGATCACCGCCACATCCTTGTCTTTAAACAGCGGCGCATCGCAGATGGAACAATAGGCCACGCCCTGTCCCTCGAATTTATCCTCCCCGGGGACAGCCAGGCGGCGCCTACGGCTGCCGCTGGCCACCAGCACCGTCTTGGCATCAAAGCTTTTGCCGTTGGTGACATCAACCCGTAAACCTCCGTCTACCTTGGATACCTTCGTTACCCGCTCACCCTCCAATATGTCTATGTCCTGATGGGCTTTGAGGTGCTCTTCCAGCGCCTTGGCTAGGTCCAAACCGGATATGGACTTGGTTCCTATCCAGTTCTGCACATCGCCCGACACGACCGACTGTCCGCCGAAGCTCTCGGCGACAAGCAACGTCTTGATTTTCTTGCGCTCGGCGTATATGCCCGCAGCCACTCCGCCGGGACCGCCACCGATGATGATTAGCTCGTAATCCATAGCTTATATTATATCCGAAGATGCAAGCGCTCCCTAGTGGGAGCGCCTAAAGAGACCAACCTGACGACATGCAGCAACCTAAGCTATCCCTAACTTCTTAGAAATTCCGGTACGGTCGAAACCGACATAGATTTCTCCGTCTATATCTATCACTGGTACGCCCATCTGGTGTGATTTCTGGACCACTTCCTGAACCAGCTTGTCGTCCTTGGTCACATCGACATCGATGTAGGGTAGGTGATGTTTATTGAAGAAGTCCTTAGCCATCTTGCAGTACACGCAAGTGGGGGTTGAATATATTTTTATCATCGTTTCAATAATAACTCCCGCCCATATCCCGAATCAAGAGGCTTAAAGACTTAGGTTTTGCTCTCAATGTTGGGTTTATCCCCAAACAGCCACCACAGAGCGGCTATCGCGACTATCGCTCCGGAAAAAACCTCGTTCCAAAGCGTGCTTATGCCCAAAAAGGGGGCTAGCCACGGAGAGACCAACACCCAGGCTCCTATAATCAACATCGCCCAACCGACCCATCTCATATGATGATCATAATTACTGACCGGCTTTCTTCAAAGCCGCGTCTATGACCTGTTGGAACACGTTGTACGGATCGGCCCCCTGTATGGATTGACCGTTTATAAGGAAACTTGGTGTCGCCAGCTGTTTAAAACTAGCTGAGGCATCCTTAATATCGTTGGTAATAAGATCGCTGTATTTTTGGGAATCGAGGCAGCTGGCGAATTGATTCACATCCATGCCCAGTTTGGTGGCGATCTGGATGAATACGTCCCTGGTCAGGTTTCCGGCGTTCTCGCCCGGATTGACCGTTTTGAATATATATATAGCGTCGTGATATTCCCAAAACTTGTTCTGATCCATGGCACAGCTGGCCGCCAGAGCCGAATCAAACGATTCATGACCTCCGGGGACGAAGTTGTCTATCACCACCAGGTTCTTGAACACCTCGCTTACCTTACCGTCAGCCACGTAGTTTTGCCTGATCAGTGGCTCGGTCTGATTGAAGTAAGCATTACAGTACGTGCATTGATAATCGCCGTACTCGATCATCTGGACCGGGGCATTGGGATTACCCAAGATCACTTCATTGCCCTTGCGGGTTTGGGGATAGGGCAGGCTGGTCGGGAAATTCGGCATGACCGCGGCCGTACTGGACGCCTCGCCGCCAGTCTGACCCACATTCGCCCGACCTGGGCTAAAAAGATAGACCAACGTACCCGAGACCAATAAAGCGGCAACGATGATACTTATAGCCAGGAACTTGTTGCCGGAACCGCCGGCATTTACCGTAGCCCTTTCCGAAATTACCTCAACCACATTTGGGCTATCCTCGATAATCGGCTTTATCTCGTCGGGAAGATGTTTTTTATTTTCGGGCATGAGCCAATTATATAACGGACCTCCCGGACAAGCTATACATGCCGAGCAACGTAAAACCGCTCCCCTTGCGAGGAGCGGTTTTACTTACGATCCAGTGTAGATACAGCTCTACACTATCCAATCAGATTAGTACTGGAGAGTACCGAAGGTGACTGGAGGAACGTTCGTGGAATTGACCGTAGATACAGATGTGTATCCGTCAGCCCATGTTATGGACGTCTGGCCTACTCCGGAAGTTCCACCACCCTGAGCTGGGAAGCTCAAAGTGAATGTCTTGCCAGTAACCGCATCAGTCGTGTCGAACTTCACCGTGTAGGCGAGGGTCGAACCCGAGTTGAGCACTATTGGATTGATCGTAACGGTACCAGTTACACCGCCTCCTGTACCCAGGACAGTGTTGCCGCTGGGGTAGAACTGAGCACTAGCCACTCCGTCTGTGTTTGTGAAGGTCAAGGTACCGTTCCAATTACCGCTTGCACCAGAGGTGCTAGCCGTAATGGTCGCTTGCAGCACCAGGTTGTTACCCTGATACACAGAGAACACTCTGTTGCCGCCACCACTAGGTACCGGCAAAGTACTAGCAATCCCGAAGGATAGGGTACTCGTGGACACGGCACCGAGTATGGTAGTTGGCAACACTGTGGCCTGGTTACCGTAAGAGTTGTTGGCGTTGGTCAGGTCGAACACCGCCACGGTCTGAGTCGCATTGGCGGAGGTTAGGCCGCTAGGCGAGCTAGAATCCTGGGCGATGGTCAGGTTTGTCCTGTAGACGCTGGCATTCACGCCAGAGACTGCGGCTGAAGTTGCGGTCGCAACGCCGGATACGGCGCCCTGACCGACAACTGCTCCAGACGCCAAGTTGAAGTTGTGCGAAGCACCTGAGCCCTGAAGCGGGAAGGTGACGTTCGCTTTAACCGTCATGGAGATGTTGCTCCCCAGAGGTACAACTATCGGGCAGGTCTGCAGGTTCCATACCGCACTAGACGTAGTGCTTGAGACCGGTATCAGCGAGCCTACAGTCAAACCGTTACACACCGGGGTGGGCACACCATTAACCGGCACGTAAAGTTCGAGGTTATTGAAGTCGCCGATGCCAGTATTGGTTGCCGTCTCGGTGTCGGTAACAGTCACTTTAGTGACGTTGATGTTCTCCGACGGAGAAGCGGCTAGGTTAAACACCGCAACCGTCTGGCTGGTAGCGCCGGATACCAGCTCCTGTAGCTGTTGAGCTGTAGGAGCGGATGAATCCGTGCCAACGGTCAAAGCTCCGCTTGCAGCGATATAGGCGTTCTGCCCGGCACCGCCGTTAGAGAGGGTGGCGGTGATCGCCTGATTGTCGGTAGCGCCGGTGGCGGTCACGGCTGTCAGGCTAACCGGGCTGGTTATGGAACCAGCACCCACATTACCCTGAAGGTCGCCGTAGACGTCTATAACCACCGAGCTGCCGGCTGGGATTTGCAGCTGCTGAGATGGGCTGAAGGTAAGGCCTTGGCTGTTGGTAACCGTAGCGTAAACCTGGCCGATCTGAGTAGCAGTTCCGCCCGCGGGCGTGGAGTAAGCTTTTACGTTCTGATACTGACTAGAAGATGTCGCATCGGTCGTAATCGTGACTTGATTCACATTTACAGCCTCAGCAGAACCAGCAGTAAGCAGGAACGATCCTAGCTTCACTCCTGTCTGGTTTGGAACGCCGGTCGGGCTGGCCAAGCTTCCGCCTGGGAAGGCGTAGTTCTGGCTCTCGGTCAAAGCACCAGCGGACATAGTGAGAGTCCTGCCGGTAGCCGTGCCGAAGTTGACGGTCTGCAGCGAGTTTACACCCTGAGCGGTTACGCTCGTGATGCTGGCGGTAATCGTACCGTTATTCAACTCTGCAGCTGTCGCCGTACCCGCCTTTACGTCGGACTCAACGGCCAACTTCCTGGTTCCTCCGGCCGGGATTACCCAGTAGCCGGGGATGTTGAACGAGGTAGTAACTGGTGTGCTGCTAGCCGTGTCGACGTTAAGGTTTTGTACGGAACCGATCTGAGTGCCGGTCCCGCCGCCGGTTACATCAACCAGCTTGCCGTTTTGGAAGTAGTCAGAATTCGAACCGCCGCCTATACCGGCCGTGGTTACACTCACCGTAAGCGAGCTTACCCTGATATCCTCACCTGAACCAGTGAAGGAGAAGATCGCTAGCGGCTGACCGACTGCGCCAGTGGCGATATTGCCAGTTGGCGAAGTAGAGTCGACCGACAAAGAGGCAGAGCCGGAGTTTATGGTCACCTGGTTGGTAGTTCCGGATGGAACCGGAGACTGGCCGCCGGTGGTGATTAAGCTCGGGACGATGCCCGTGTTGTAGGTGGTGTCGGTAACCTCTACGTCCGAGGTCCTCTGGATGGTGAACTGGTAGGTTCTTGTGGAACCGCTCAGCACGTCACCCACCAGGTAGAGGTTGACCAAGTTGCCCGAAGGAATCGTCATCGGGTTGGCAGAAAGGTCGAAGACCACAGTCTTGTCGGCATTCTGCTGTTCGGTCACACCAACCTGCGTAGAACCGTTGTACATCAGCTTCAGGTTCTGGATGTCGTTTTGACCCACAGAACCGACGTTGGTGAGCTTGATGTAGCTGACCGACAAAGGCTGGTTACTGCCTTGGAATTGGAAGTAGCCAACGTTAACCCCAGTCTGGCCAGGGTTGATTGTCGTCGATAGCGTCGACGGAGAAGTTATGAGCAAAGAGCCCAAGTTCGTCACCGCCGCAATCGTGAACAGGTTGCCATTTACCGGGAAGTTGCCGCTGAACGTCACGCTGCCAGCGTTGATGTCGGAGGCAGAAGCGATGCCGTAGCCGATTGAGTCACCGGTCGCAGCACTTGAAGACATATCAGCGCGAACTTCGACGGTAGCTGATCCGTTAGCCGAGACGGTAAACAACGGAGAACCGGTGAAGGTCACTATACCGTTGTTAAAGCTGCCTACCGCTAACTGATTGTTGTTGGAGTCATACAGGTAAAGGTTTGAGATATCGCTGTCCGATGACAAACCGATCCTGTGGACAACCAATGAACTTACCGTTGCCGCCGAAGCACCAGCGGTAAAGGTGAAGTCAGAGAATTTAACTTTCGCACTCTTGGCGATTGAGCCCGCAGCCGGAGTGGATGCGGCAACGCTTACACTGTACGTGCCAGAAACGGACGACGTAGATGAGCTCGACGAACTCGATGAGCTCGAACTAGTAGACGAACTGGACGAAGCCAGCGCGGCGCGGGTTAACGGACCGAAGTATCCCACCGCTGGCGAGACTTTGTTAGCCGCCTGCCATTTGGCGAGAGCCGCCTTGGTCAAAGGACCAAAGTAGTTCGTCGGTGCCGAAATATTAAGGTAGCCTCCATTGATCAGAATCTGTTGAAGGGCGCCTACGTCCGCTCCCTTCGAACCCACTGTGAGGTTGCGGGTGAAGTTATAGGACGAGGAAGAGCTCGGGGTGAGCTGTGCCTTCAAAGCGTCGATCTGGGACATTAAGGTGTTGATCTCAGCCTGGATTTGAGCTGCGGACATCGTTTGCGCTCCGACTGTCGGAACGAAGACGCCCGAGAAAAGCCAAGCTGCGGTCGCCACCGATAAAGCCAAGGCTACCGCTTTCTTGTAATTATTCATTCGACTTTTATTTGTCTTTTGATTTCAATTGTTTTCGACCCTTGTATCTTCCATCCGGTCGTAGCTGCTGCTTCGACCGAATATACAGAAGAAACGAGGTTCTTCCGGAAGACTATCCGCTTGCGTCACCATCGACCGGTCTCCGTACTCGTGAGGTGTCGGCTGACCAATGGCCGCAGATAATCCTAGAAACTTGTTAATCGGGCTTATGGCTGACCACTTAAGTTCAACTTAAAAGCCCCACTTGGGAGTGAGGCGATTACGACCGCAAAAGCGGTCTCGGCTTACACAAACATGATCGGCTCGCCTCACACAAGCCTTATAAAATTATAGTGTACGTGGCTAGGCCTTGCAACGTAATTAATTGTGAATTATGCGCGGCAACGACCCGTCCAACAGAGGCCGACTCTGCATTAGGTTATAACGCGATTATTTGGCTTTTCGTTACTCCCCCGGAGGTCGATCCGGCCGAGGCTACAGGCGCCCTCTCTATACCCTCCGATCGGCTGTTGTTTTTGACCCTGTAGTAGCTGAAAGGTCCTTGGACGGCGCCGAATCGCTCCAAAATCCCCTTGGAAATGAGCGTTTGCAGGTCATTCCTCAGTGTCCTTTCGCTTACGCTGGGAAATCTCTCCATTAAGTCTTTCATTCGGCAACCATTCGGCAATCCCTTTACAAACTGTAATATTACCGATTGCCGATTGGGTGCCTGACCGATATCCAGCACCGGATTGGAGAATCTCGGTGGAGCTGGAGTCTCAGGTATGTCGGATTTGAACTTCGCCACTGGAATACGATCGGCGTTCTTGGGAATTGATTGACCGCCTTCGTTGACCGGGGCCTTAGGCTCGATTTTTTCCTTGCCAAATATGTTTTCCAGACCTAGATCGTCGCTGGCCGAATCAACGACCATCGATCTCAGTTTGGACAGCTCGCGAAGGAGTATCTTGCTGTTCAGCGGTTTGATTTCTCCCACCGCCTCGGACAGACGTACAATCTGCTCCAGTTGGGCAATAGTTACAAGAATATCCGATCTTGGAGATACGACTTTGCGGGCCAGGTCCACGGCGGACGACTCCAGGGCGCTACGCAGACCCTGACACTCGATCAGTGCGGCAACGCGGAAGATAGCGAAGGAGATTTCCCGGGCGTGGCCAGCGACATCGTTTAGGCTGTTTGCCTTATCCATCGGTACAAAGAATATTATCCAATCGGCAATGCTGTCAAACTGGAGTCTCGCACAGGCACACTACGTCTATTGCCGATAGCAGATAAACTTATAGATCGAATGACTTAAACCGGCTATAGGCATAAAATAGGGATAATGAACCGGCGTACCGTGGTTATGGTCATCTTGGATGGATGGGGTATAGGACGTAAGGACGGGTCAAATCCCATCCATGTTGCCAAACCCCAGACTATTGAATGGATAAAACACAACCATCCCAGCGGATCGCTTCAAGCCTCGGGAATAGCCGTAGGGTTGCCCTGGGAGGAAGAGGGCAACTCTGAAGTGGGGCATCTCACCCTGGGCGCCGGGAAAGTCATCTATCAGTCTTTCCCCAGAATAACTCTCTCGATCAGGAACGGAATCTTCTTCAAGAACCCGATACTGCTCTCAGCGATCAATCACGCCGTACACAATAATTCGCGCCTGCATCTGGTGGGATTGCTGACCGACGGCAATGTCCACGCCTCGTTAGAACATCTCCAGGCCCTGATCCGACTGGTCGGGCAGGAAGGCGTGGCTAGCGAGCGACTTAACCTGCATCTGTTCACCGACGGCGTAGACAGCCCGCAGGAAGGCGCAGTTCCCCTACTGAACAAACTAACCTCGGGAAACCGGGGCCTGCGCATAGCGAGCATCGCCGGCAGGTACTTCGGGATGGACCGCGATATGCACACCGACCGCACTGCGCGGCACAGGCACACTACGTCTATTGCCGATAGCAGATAAACTTATAGATCGAATGACTTAAACCGGCTATAGGCATAAAATAGGGATAATGAACCGGCGTACCGTGGTTATGGTCATCTTGGATGGATGGGGTATAGGACGTAAGGACGGGTCAAATCCCATCCATGTTGCCAAACCCCAGACTATTGAATGGATAAAACACAACCATCCCAGCGGATCGCTTCAAGCCTCGGGAATAGCCGTAGGGTTGCCCTGGGAGGAAGAGGGCAACTCTGAAGTGGGGCATCTCACCCTGGGCGCCGGGAAAGTCATCTATCAGTCTTTCCCCAGAATAACTCTCTCGATCAGGAACGGAATCTTCTTCAAGAACCCGATACTGCTCTCAGCGATCAATCACGCCGTACACAATAATTCGCGCCTGCATCTGGTGGGATTGCTGACCGACGGCAATGTCCACGCCTCGTTAGAACATCTCCAGGCCCTGATCCGACTGGTCGGGCAGGAAGGCGTGGCTAGCGAGCGACTTAACCTGCATCTGTTCACCGACGGCGTAGACAGCCCGCAGGAAGGCGCAGTTCCCCTACTGAACAAACTAACCTCGGGAAACCGGGGCCTGCGCATAGCGAGCATCGCCGGCAGGTACTTCGGGATGGACCGCGATATGCACACCGACCGCACTGCGCGGGCGTACGAGGCTATAACCGCAGCCAAATCGACAACGCGTTCCTTCGGCAAAACGGCCCAGGATTACGTGTCCGGATTCTACGCGAACGGCCTGACCGACGAGTTCGTCGAACCGGCTCTACTGATCGAGGATGGGGCGGTAAAGAATGGCGACAGCGTGATCTTTTTCAATTTCCGCGAAGACAGCATGCGTCAATTGACCGAGATGTTCATCGCCTCCAATATCCCCGATGTGTTGCTGACAACGTTTACGCGCTATAGCAATAAGTTCAACCTGCCCACGGCCTTTCCCCAGGAGAAGATAGACAATCCGCTGGGCAGGGTCCTTGCCGACAACGGACGGGTCCAGCTGCGCCTGGCCGAGTCGGAAAGGTATGCCCACGTCACCTATTATTTCAACGGATACCGCGAGCCGCCCTTCAAGAACGAATACCGCGCCGTGATCCCGTCGCGCAGCGCCGCCCGCCCCGAAGACTTCCCTGAGCTGATGGCCCCGGAGATAACCTCACGGGCTGTATCGGCCATAGGCGAGCGAGCCTACGATTTCATTCTCATCAATTATGCCAACCCGGACATAATAGCCCATACCGGGAAATTCGATTCCGCGGTCAAGGCCATAAAGATAGTCGACGCCCAGATAGCCGAATTGGTTAAGGCGGCGTACGCCGCCGACGGGGTGCTCTTGATAACATCCGACCACGGCAACGTGGAAAGAATGCTGGACCCGATGACCGGCGTGGTCGACACGAGGCATAACGACAGCCCCGTGCCCATCTATCTGGTAGCCAGAGAATGGGAAAGGCCGCGCGATGACTTCGATATAGATAACGGAGAGGCCCAGAGCGCCGGTGTCCTGTCGGACGTGGCCCCTTCCATACTGGAGATATTGGGCATACCGAAGCCGCAGGAGATGACCGGGATAAGTATAGTGAGATCGCTGATATTCGATAACTAATAATTGCCGAGGAAAAGCGTATGGTATAAGCTGAGTGAACGAGAGATGATAGGTAAAACTATAGTCGGCATAGTCGCAAACGGCGCAGGATTGTACCTGGTGGGTCGCTATGTTCCCGGCGCACATGTGCCCTTTACCCTGGAGGGGCTGATCCTGGCCGCTTTTATCCTCACTGTAATAAATTTCATAATCGCCCCCATCCTCAAGCTGCTTCTGTCCCCACTTATCTTTATCACCTTCGGCCTGGCTGGTTTGCTGGTCAACGGGATCACTCTATATATATTGACGCGCATACTGCCTACGGTGAGCTTTGGTGGACTTCTTTCTTTGGCCTATGCTACGATCATCATGACCTTAGTTAACTTAGCCGTTCATATCATCTAACCAGCTCAGATCACAAATGAGTTATATAAATATCGCCCAAATTATCCTAGCCATAGTGATCATCGTGCTTGTCCTGCTCCAGGAAAGGGAATCCGGTCTGTCCGGACTGTTCGGAGGCGGAGACATGGGTGGGGTCTATCAGGCTCGCCGCGGCGTCGAGAAGATATTGTTCATAGCGACCATTGTCGCCTCCGTAGTCTTCGTTGTGTTAGCAGTGCTGAACCTGATAAAGTCGTAATAACCGATGGCCTGTTGGCTGTCCCGATCGAATCACGGTAGATGAAACGCTTATTAGCGATAATCCGAGCCATGACGAAGCGAGAACGCCTCGCGTTCTGTGCGGCGATTGCCGCAATAGTCGTCTCCGGAGTATCGCTGTCCGTGCTGTATGTGCGATCCAACAGTTATTTGGTCGGCGATGTCGGCGGCACTTTGCGCGAAGGCATGGCCAGCCAGCCGGTGCTGATCAACCCGGTGGTGCCGGTTACCGAAGCCGACCGCGACATATCGCGGCTGGTATACTCGAGTGTTAACGACGTAGCCGACAGTATAACCCTCTCTCCGGACGACCACACCTACACCGTCCACCTGAAGCAGAATGTATTTTGGAGCGACGGACAAAAACTGACCGCCGATGACGTAATATTCACCGTCCAAGCGATACAGGACCCGAACAGCGGCTCTCCTCTCTATCGCAGCTTCGAGGGCGTGCAGGTATCCAGGGTAAGCGAGCTCGAGCTGACCTTCTCTCTGCCGGCGCCATACGCTTTCTTCCAGGAGAACCAACTCCAGAACCTGCTGATCATACCCAAGCACCTTTTCGCAGGCATACCCGTGCAGAACTGGCATCTTTCCAGCTACAGCCTCAAACCCATAGGTTCCGGACCATACATAGCCCAAGATTACACCACCGCCTCCGACGGCACGATCACTTCGCTCACCCTCTCGGCCAATCAGCGCTACTTCGGCCCGGTTCCGAACATCTCCACGCTGGTTTTTAAATTCTATCCCGATCCGCAGGGCATGGTCGACGCCTATAATATCGGGGCTATAGATTCGTTCGGTCTGTCCACCTACAATCCGGCGATATCGAAGCTGATGGTGCGTTACAATTCCTATTATCTGAACTCGTACCGTTATTACGCAATCTTCATAAATCCGTCCACGGCACCCACGCAGTTGCAGGACATCAAGGTGCGTTCGGCTCTGTCCGGACTCATCGACCGCGCCGCTCTGGTCAACAATGTGCTGGGCGGCCACGGCCAGGTACTCTACGGACCGACCGCGCTGGCCCAGAATCCCGTGCAGAACTATGACCCGACGGTCCTGCAGGGTCTGTCACTGCAGCTGACCGTCCCCGATAACCAGTTCCTGGTGGACACAGCTAATATAATACAGAAGGAGTGGCAGGGGGCTGGAGTTAACGTCACCCTCAACGTCCTGCCTACGGAGACAATCCAGGAAGATACGCTCAAGAACTCGGATTATTCCCTATTGCTGTTTGGCAACATAACGGATTCCAGCCAGGACCTTTTCGCCTTCTGGCATTCCTCCCAAAGGTTCTACCCCGATCAGAACCTGTCGCTGTACGATAATAAGACAGTCGATACCGCCCTTGAGCAATATCGAAGCAGTTTCGATACAACCCAGCGAGCCCAGCTCCTTAGTACGATAAGTAATGATATTGCGAGCGACATACCGGCGATATTCCTGTATTCCCCAGACTATCTTTATATAGCGACGCCGACTCTGGGCGGGTTCAGCGCCGATAAGTACATCTCCGTCGCCTCCGATCGCTTCTCCGACGTAACCAATTGGTATATAGAAACGAAGAGGGTCTTCAAATAGGCAGTATGAACAAATATTCGATAAAACGCTTTGAGAAATTAAGAGGGGCGAAGCCCGATCAGCTCTTCATATGCGGTATGGGCGGATCCGGCCTGCCCGGAGAGATACTCAATTCGTTCCGCGACGAGTTCGGCATAAAGATACCGATAGTCATCTGGAAGGATTATAATCTCCCCCCGCACGGGACGAAAAATACTCTCTGCGTATGTGTATCGTTCTCGGGCGACACCGCTGAGACGATAAGCGCGCTAAAGACCGCGATCAGAATGAGGTATAAAGTTGCCGTACTGACCGGCGGCGGGGAGTTGGGAAGGATCGCCGAGTCGCATCTGGTCCCGCTGATGACTTTCGACAAGGGCAACATGGTGCCTCGCTTCGCCCTCAATCCGATGTTCGAGGGACTGGCAAGGATAATCAACCTTTCCGGAATTTCCTCAAAGAGATTGCCTGTACCCAGCCCGGCTAAGAAGCAGGACGTGATCGAGATGCTTAAGTTCATTGACGGAAAGATTCCCTTGGTGTATACTTCCGGCAAGCTTAAATCTCTTGCGTACATCTGGAAGATATGGCTTAACGAGACGGCCAAGACTCCCGCGTTTATAAACCAGCTTCCGGAATTGGATCACAACGAGATTGTCGGTTTCGAAAGCCGGTCAACCCCGTTCCGCGTGATATTTATAGAGGACCCGAGCGAACTAAGCTATATTAAAAAGAGGGTCGCTCTGACCGGTAAGCTGATAAGAAAATTGGGCGGAAGAACGTTAATCGTCAGACTGCGGGGTAAGACCGGGTTTGAACGCTTCTGGGGAGGTGTCTACTTAGGTGAGAGTGTCGCCACAAAGCTGGCGCTGTCGAAGAGGAGAACCCCCCAGGAGATACGCAGCATCGATACCTTAAAAGCCTGGGTGAAGAAATAGCTTGCGGACGTGGCGGAACCGGCAGACGCGCAGGCTTCAGGAGCCTGTGACCGCAAGGTCGTGAGAGTTCAAATCTCTCCGTCCGCACATCAGATAAATATAAGCAGAAAAATAAATATGACACCGCGTACAAAACGCAACTCAACTATGCCGCGAATGCAGATTATCCGCATGTCGCCGCACGTTAAACCAGAAGGACAGGTCCAAGAGCACAGAAAGGCCGGGCCTACGCCCGATAATGCCGTGCGCCTGATTCCACTGGGCGGACTGGAGGAGATAGGCCGCAATATGACCCTGGTCGAATATCGCGATGAGATAATCGTCATCGACATGGGGCTGCAATTCCCGGAGGAAGATACGCCGGGCATCGACTATATCATTCCCAACGTAAGCTATCTTGAGCCGCGTAAGGATAAAATTAAAGCCGTGATCCTGACCCATGGTCACTACGATCACATCGGCGCTATTCCCTATCTCATCGGCAGGATCGGCAATCCGACCATTTACACCGCCAAGCTCACCAAGGGCATCATCGAAAGGCGCGAGGATGAGTTCACAAACTCCCCAAAACTGCATGTGATCAGCGTGGCTCATGGAGATAAGGTCAAGCTAAGCAAGTACTTCGACCTGGAATTCTTCAATATCGAGCATACTATCCCCGATTCCCTGGGCGTGACCATCAAGACACCCATCGGCAATATCGTGCACTTCGGCGACTTCAGGATCGACTACACCGAGGACGGTAAACCGCAGAACCTGGATGTCATCTCCGATATCGGCAAGGCAGGGGTACACACCTTCCTCTGCGACAGCACCAATGCCACTGAGCCGGGGCACAGTATATCCGAACGCACGGTCGAGAAGAACCTCGAAGCGCTGTTCAAAGAAGCCAAGGGACGGATCATTATCACCACATTCTCCTCGATGCTCACCCGCATAGCCGAGATGATAAAGATCGCCGAGAAGCTCGGCCGCAAGGTGGCCATAAACGGCCGCTCGATGAAGGACAACATCCAGATCTCCCAGAATCTCGGTTACCTGAAGGCGAAAAAGGGAACTTTAATAACCGCCGAAGAGGTCTCCAAATACAAAGACGACAAGGTGATGATAATCACAACCGGGGCCCAAGGCGAATCTAGCGCCGGGTTGATGAAGATAGTGAACGGCGAACACAAATATATAAAACTGAAGGCCGGGGACACGGTCATATTCTCCTCCTCGGTGATCCCCGGGAACGAAAGGAGTATACAGACCCTGAAGGACAACTTGTCCAGGCAACAGGCGAAGGTCTATACCTCGAGCCTCATCGACATTCACGCCAGCGGCCACGCCCCCAGTGACGATCTGACCATGGTTGTTAGCCTCCTGAAACCAAAATTCTTCGTGCCAGTCCACGGCTATTACTACATGCGTGCGGCCAACGGCGAGAATGCGGTGAGGGGCGGACTGTCGCCGGAGAACATCAGATTGATGGACAACGGCCAGGTTGCATTCCTTACTAAGGACGGCTTCGTGATCAGCGAGGAAGAGGTGCCGGCCAACTACGTCATGGTCGACGGATTTAACGTCGGGAATATCGGCGAAGTTGTGCTCCGTGACCGCATCATCCTCTCCCAGGAAGGCATGTTGGTCATGATCGTGACCATCGACCGCAAGACGGGAAGACTAATCAAGAACCCGGACATAGTCTCCAGGGGTTTTATATACCTGCGCGACAATCAGAGGCTGCTCGACGAGATAAGGCAGAAGGTAAAGGGTATAATCGGCCGCCTGCCGCGCGGCCGAGAGATAGATTCCGACTACCTGAAGGCCGTCTTCCGTGACCAGATAGGCCAGCTCATATGGGCCCAGACCTCCCGCCGCCCGATGATCCTCCCGGTGGTTATAGAGATATAATCCGTCCCTAAAGGGACAATCGGAAGCGCGCCGCGATTATGCGGCGCGCTTTTTAATCGACGGTAGGTTCGTGATATCATCATTGTGTTATGAAAAACTCCCTGGACAAGGAAGACGTCGTGCTTACCGGCGACAGGCCCACCGGCAAACTGCATCTGGGACATTACATCGGCTCTATGCGCAGCCGGGTTGAGTTACAGGACAGGTACGAACGCTGCTTCTACGAGATCGCCGATATACAGGCGCTTACCGACAACGCCGAAACACCGGACAAGGTCAGGAAGAACGTAATCGAGGTCGCCCTGGATAACCTGGCCGTAGGCCTCGATCCAAAGAGGACGACTTTCTTTATACAATCGCAGATACCGGAGATAGCGGAATTGACGGTGGTCTTCCTGAACCTGGTCACTCTGGCCAGATTGAGGAGAAATCCGACGGTCAAAGCCGAGATGCAACAGAAGGGCTTCGGTGAGAATGTGCCGGCCGGATTCCTATCCTACCCGGTCAGCCAGACCGCAGACATTCTGTTCTGCGGGAGCAACATTATTCCCGTGGGCGAAGACCAGCTGCCGGTGATCGAGCAGGCCAACGAGATAGTCGCCAAGTTCAATTCGACCTATGGCGAAACTTTTAAGAAGATAAAGCCAGTCTTGTCGGCCACGCCACGTCTGGTGGGCATAGACGGGAACGCCAAGGCTAGCAAGTCGTTGAATAATGCCATATATCTCAGCGATTCCAGCGAAGAGGTGGAGAAGAAGGTCATGATGATGTACACGGATCCTGGTCATATACATACCGCCGACGCTGGTAGGGTCGAGGGTAACGTAGTTTTCGCATACCTGGATACTTTCGACCCGGATAAAGCCGGGGTTAAGCAACTCAAACAGCAATACAAGAAAGGTGGCCTGGGGGATGTAGTTATAAAGAAGAGGCTCATCGGCATATTGGAGGACGTAATCGGTCCGATAAGGGAAAGACGCCGAGCCCTGGCTATAGATCCGGCCCGTGTACGCGACGTGCTGCGCGAAGGTACGGACAGAACCAGACAGATAGCGAGAGAGACTATGCTCAAGGTGCGGAAGGCTATAAAAATAGACTACTTCGAGAATAAGGGCTACGCGATTTAGACTTTAGCCAATCCTATCCATATCGGCGAACCGTCCAGTTTGACCTCTTTTTCAGCGGTGAATTTGTCTGATCTCTGCAGCGTTATCACCTTGGCGCCGACCTCCGATTTGAAATTCTGCAGTTGACTCTCTATCGCCGACCGTATTTCCGCCTGGCACTCGATGTATAGGTCTATCGCATCTGCTGGGCTCAATCCGGCTTCGCGGCGCAAGCCCTGCACCAGCCGGGTCATCTCGCGCATTATTCCCTCTTCTCTCAAACCGTGGTCTAGCGCGGTTTCGAGACGTACCCTCTCTCCCTCCGGCAGTTTGACGAAGACGATTTCCTTAACGTTGACCTCGTCCGCCAGTATCGCCGCAAATCCCCCACTTAGTGGCTTCTCTCGATCAATCTCCAGCTTGGCCAGGGGCTGGCGCACTCTTACTTTAACCTCTTCGCGCTTGGACAAACCGATGCTGGCCAGTTGTCTCACCTCGGCCATTGTCGCGGCGAGCTCCTTGCGCTTACTTTCTCCCAACGAGAACTTGGCCTTAGGCCATTCCGCCAGATGCACCGACTCCGCCTTTTCCGAACCAGCACGATGGGACTTAAGCTTCCTATATAAGTCATCGGCCAAGAAAGGCGTGAAGGGCGCAATTACCTTGCTCACCGCAAGGAGACCTTCGTACATCGTCTCGAAGAACCCCTCGTCATCGCGTTTGCGACTCCGGCGCAGATACCACGTGGACAGATCGTCGACATATTCCTGTACCGCTCGCGTGGCGTGGACGGTGTCGTAATCGTCCATGTACTTTGTCACGTCGATGATCAGCTCTTCCGTCCGCATTTTTATCCATGAATCAAGGAGGGCTGCCGCTTCCCTATCCCTGCCGCTAGGCTGGTTTGAACCCCTGAGGTTTACATAGGTCGCATAATACTTATAAACGTTGGACAATATCAGCTCCACCTTGCGATACACGCTCTCAACCCCTTTTTCCGAGAAGTTCAGGTTGTCCGCCTGCATCACGACGGAATTCATCATGTAAAAACGCAGGCTGTCCGCGCCGTACTTGCCTAATAGTAGCTTCGGGTCGGGATAGTTGCCTTTGGATTTACTCATCTTGGATCCGTCTTCGGCCAAGATCGTTCCGGTGGTGACAACGTTGTCGAACGGCGCCCGGCCGAACAGTATGAATGATATGACGTGCATGACATAGAACCACGCTCTCGTCTGAGCGATATACTCGGCGACGAACTGGGCCGGAAAACGCTTCTCGAAAATCTCTTTGTTCTCGAACGGATAATGGAATTCGGCGAACGGCATTGATCCCGCCTCTACCCACGAGTCAAATATCTCCGGTATCCTGCGTATGGTTCCGCCGCACGATTCACAGACGAAGGTGGCCTCATCGATGTACGGACGGTGCAAATCCGCCTCACCGATATCGTTATGCGGGACCAATTTAAGGTCTAGTTTGCGGATCTCGGCAAAATTTACGTAATCCTTGCCGTGTTTTTCCTTCTCCTGGATGGATCGGCGCTCATCCCAAGCTTGTGCCGCCGTGAAGATCATCCATATCGGATACTCATGGGTCACCAGAAGTATGTTCTTGCCCTCATGTTTAGCTTCGCAGTCGACCAGAAAATCCCACAGCCTCTTGCGCAAATCGCGCAGCGATTCCCCTCCCGCGGGGCGTTTCTCGAACTTATCCATATAGGACGGGTATAATTTGTGATATTTGTCGTCGTGACATCCGCTCAGAGTCGGACCGAGATTTATCTCCCGGAGACGCTTGTCGTAGCCGATCTTCTCCTTGCCCAGCTCTTTCTCGTCTATCATCGCCGTCTCCGCAGTGCGCATTATGTCGGAGGCTATTATCAGGTCTATTTTTTTGTGTTCCTTGGTAAGACTTCTTTTGAAGTTGTCTATGGACCTCTTGGTCTCAATCTTGCCCAGGGGAGTTAGATGAAAACTGCCCTGGCCGGAGTCGGTTATATCGAACACGTTAGTCTCGGCTTCCCCGTGCCGCATGACCCAATAATTGTTCTTTGGCTTGCCGAGTTTGGTGGCCAGTTCATTGATCCCACCCACCACCTCCTCTCGACCGCACTTATCGCATTTCCACACCGGCATAGGGTTCCCCCAATAGCGGTTCCGCGAGATATTCCAATCCGGAGCCGCCTCCACGCTTTTTTCGTAGCGACCGTGCTTCAGGTGTTCCGGAAACCAATTGATCTCCCTGTCGTTGGACTTTATCAGCCCGGCTTTTATCTTCTGGATATTTATAAACCATGCTGGGATTGCGTTGTAATAGAGCGCCGTGCCGCACCGCCAGCAATGCGGGTAGGAGTGGGTATATTTCTCTTTCTTAAAAAGAAGGTTTCTCTCCTCCAGATCTGCTATAACTATCGGGTCGGCCTTCTTGAAGTACTGTCCCCGTATCAGCTGCGGAGCCTTATCGTTGAACAGTCCCTTATCGTCGAGAAGGGGCACGATCGGCAAGCCCTCTTTTAGACCGAGATTATAGTCGTCCTCTCCGTAAACGACGGCGGTGTGCACTATGCCGGTACCGTCTTCCGTGGTCACAAAGTCGGCTATATAAACTTTGTACGACTTATCGCTCCGCATCGCCGGCACACTGAACAGAGGCTCATACTCCAAGCCCGACAGGTCCAGGGCGGCAAACTCCTGCTCTACTCTCCCGGTGATCAAATCAAGATCGCTCAATCTGTCCACGGCCGCAATCAGGTATTCGTTGCCGCTTTGCACGGCTCGATATTTTATCTCTGGACCGACCGCCAAGGCTATGTTGCCCGGCAGCGTCCAGGGAGTTGTCGTCCAGGCAATAAGATAAACGTTGTCCTTGCTCAAGCCGATCCTGCCCGGGTTCTTAACCTTGAATTTCACGTAGACCGACTCGTCTGTGACGTCCTTATAGCTGTTGTCCATGGCCACCTCGAAGTTGGAGACGGGCGTCTCGCAGCGCGGACAATACAGCAGAACCTTCCTGCCTTCGTAGGTCAGCCCCTTCTTGTATATCTCCTTGAAAGCCCACCACACGGATTCCATGTAGGTGACGTCCATAGTCTTGTACGAATCGTCGAACTCGACCCAACGACCGATACGTCGGATCGTCTCCTTCCATTCTCCGGCATATTCCAACACCATACTCCGGCAAGTCTCATTGAATTTCTTCAGGCCGATCTGTTCGATCTGCTTCTTGCCAGATATGCCCAATTTCCTCTCAACCACCTCTTCGATAGGTAGACCGTGGCAATCCCAACCCCAACGCCTCCTGACGAAATGTCCCTTCATTGTCTGGTACCTGGCGAAGGCGTCCTTGATGGTCGAGGCCAGAAGATGGCCGTAGTGGGGCAGGCCGGTGGCGAAGGGCGGGCCGTCGTAGAAAACGAAGGGTTTATGGTTCCTGGTCTGTTCGAGACTCTTCTCGAAGATATTGTGCTTGTCCCAGAATTCGAGTATATGCTCTTCCGTCTCGGGAAGGGTGAATTGTTTATTGTCTTCTTCCACCATTGCTTACATGTTCTCGGATACTTCTATGCCCAACAAACCCAGGCCGTTCTTCATAACTATCGCCGCTAAGTTAACCAACCCCAAGCGAGCCTCGCGAACGCCCTGGCCGGCCCTCAACACCGGTTCATTCTCGTAGAAACGGTTGACCTCCTTGGCTAGCTCGTAGAGATAGCCAGCGATATAGTGCGGGAAGTTAGCCTCCCCGGCTCTCTGTATAACCTGTGGAAAAATACTTAATTTCCTGGTTAGAGCCAGATCCTCCCTGGAGGAAAGGAACTTCTGGTCGGGCTTATAATACCGAGCTTTTTTAAGAATACTACGCATACGGGCGTAGGCATAGAGCAGATATGGGGCTGAGTTACCCTCGAAATTGAGCATCTTGTCCCAGTCGAAGGAGATGTCTGACAACCGGCTCTGGGACAGGTCGTTATATTTGAGAGCGGCTATCCCGACCAAACGGGCGATTCTGTCCCTTTCCTTGTCGGTCAGGTCCGGTTGCTTGGCGTCGATTATCCTACGCGCGCGGATAACCGATTCCTCTATGAGATCCTCTAAGGCTATCGAGCCGCCCTCCCGTGTGGATATCTTTTTGCCGTTCTCGCCCGTGACCATGCCGTACTTTACGTGCACGATCTCGGCCGAGGATAGGTTGAGTAGCTGAGCCAGGGCGCTGAGCTGTCTGAAATGGAGTTCCTGTTCGTGGCCGACGACATATATTATTCTCTTCGGCTTGTATTTGTTTATCCGATAGATCAAATTAGCTACCTCGCGGGTGATATACAAACTGGCACCGTCGGACTTCTTGATCAACGCGGGTGGAAGGCCGAATCGGTCCAGCGGTATTATCACCGCTCCTTCGCTCAGTTTGAGGATACTTTTTCTACCCAAATCGCGGATTAGCGGCTCCAGGTCCTTCTCATAGAAGCTCTCTCCGACCAGCACGTCGAACTTCACTCCCAGCGATTTGTATATCGGTTCCAGGTCCTTCAGCGATTCCTTCCTGAACCACTCCCACAGTCGTTTATCTTCCTTGTCCCCGTCCTCCAGTTCCTTGAATTCGTCGCGGCCGCTCTGCTCCAGTTGGGGGTCATTCTTCGCCTCTTCGTTGAAGCGGATGTAAAGGTTCAGCAATGTTTCTATCGGGGCGCGCTCCACCTCCTTCTTGTCGCCCCATCTTTTGTATGCTGCGATCAGCTTGCCGAACTGCGTCCCCCAGTCCCCGAGGTAGTTCCATCTCACCACTTTATAACCCAGCGCTTCGTTGATGTTGGCTATCGCCGCACCGATTATAGTCGAGCGCATATGGCCGACGTGCATGGGCTTGGCAATATTCGGCGAGGAGTACTCAACGATAATCCTGTCCCCTCGGCCCAGGCTGAGTCGGCCGAACTTATTTCCCTGTTTATTTATAGAGGAGAATTCGTCTTGCAGCGCGCCATCGTTCATTCGGAAGTTGATGAATCCCGGCGCTTTGACATCTATCCGCTCTATAAAACCGCGAGGAGATTCCTCTAATATCCGCTCTTTTATAGCCTCGGCTGCTTTCATCGGGCTTAACTTGTCCCGTTTCGCAACAAAAAAAGCCGCATTGGAGGTAAAGTGTCCCAGTTCCTCAAATTCGGGCTCGTCCAACCGGAAATCGTCGGTGCCCGCAGCCTTGGCCAATAACCTCCTTAACTGGTCGAACATTACATATATTCTAGATTCTATGAGGTCAAAAACCAAAACTCGGCATTATCACTAATGAAGCGCTATACTTTTATAAATGAGCGAGCTGGCAGTAAACCGACGCGCCTATCATGACTACTCCATTCTGGATAAATTGGAGGCCGGGGTTCAGTTATACGGGCATGAGGTGAAATCTATCAAATCGGGCCGGATCAATATCGCCGGGGCACATATTGCTGTACGGCGAGGGGAGGCTTGGCTGGTCGGCGCCGACATTCCGCAGTACCAGCCGCAGAACGTTCCAGCCAGTCACGAACCCAAACGCGACCGAAGACTTCTGCTGAATCGCAAGGAGATAGACCTATTGGCCAGCCGAATAAAAGAGAAGGGGTTGACCGTGGTTCCGTTGAGGCTATATACTGCCGCCGGCAAACGAGCTACGATCAAGCTTGAGATAGGGCTCGTTCGCTCGAAGAAAGAATTCGACAAGCGCGAGTTGCTTAAAAAGAGAGAGATTGAACGCAATATTCGGCGCGGGATCTGATGGGGGCGTACCGGCCTCGACAAAGATCAGTCCGGATGACTGCAGGTCGAGCCTGACTAACTCGTTAAACTGGTCAAAAAGATAGCTGCTGATAACACGGTAGCCACTCCGGCTTTAGCTTTCGCTTAGTCGGACATCGGCCCTCTTGCGCTCCGCGGGAGGATGTCCGGTGTCATACCCGGAGCTCGCCTAGAACTTTTCGGTTACTCCAGAATCCTAGGTTAAATCCAGAGTAACAATTGCTTTGCTCTAAACAGCAAATAAACCTGTAGACTGTCTTTCGGAAACTCTTTGGACGGGAGTTCGAATCTCCCCGCCTCCACATTTCAGAATTTTCCACAACCGCCGCGCCACAGGCGCGGTTTTGTGTTCGCAAATCGTATAGATAATCAAACGGATTTTTAACGCGAGGGTGAAAAGAGAATTTTGTATTTTCGGGTTCGACCCGACATCTCGGAGAAAATTGCGCATGGAGGCGTGATTTTCTCCGGCGCATATATTTTGAGCAGTATTTCCGGTCAAAATCCAGTTTCTCGTCAGTTCGACCCAACGGCTCCCCGTCCGCTCAAACTCGGCCAGCTTGCCCTGCAAGTCGGCCTTTTCGGCCATAAGGACGTTCTTTCTGTCTCTGAACTCCTGTACATCCAAACTGCCGTCCAGCATGGCATCGGTGAGGCGTTCAAGCTTGGCCTTGTTCTCAGCGATCTTGGCTTTCAAATCATGCACGAAGGGGTCGGACGAGCGGCGGTCTTCCTGCACGAACAAACCAATGATAGGGCCAGAACACCTGCTTCCCGTCGCGCGCATGGCCTGAATAAATTGGCCTGCCTTGCATCTTCCTATCTCTTTCGTATTTTGGCTTATAAAAGTACGGCGCGTAGAGCCGCACGAGCTCTATCCCCGAGAGTCGGTCTTTGCTCATTCCCGGCGGATTGCTCGTATGGTGAACAACGACCGTATCGATAGGCTTCCGCTCTCCGTCCGTATTCGGCGGATTATCCTCTAGCGCAATGTCGCCACTTCTAAGATGTTGCTCAAAAAAATTGTACAGTTCTTCCTTTATCGCGTCCTGCTCCGCCTCGCTCTTCAGCTTATATTCGCTCCTCACCTCGTCCAGCTCCGGGACAACCGCGAGATACCAAGTCGGCCGTCCGAGCAGCCGCTCCCAGTTATCCTCTGCGCGTCGAATGTCCATTAGAGCGCGCGAGACGCGAGACGTACCGGTGCAGTGTTCACCCCACCTTGCGGCTGCGCCAGATAGATAGCGAATACAACCAGAATATATCCCTGCACCAAGCTTTGAAGCCCCTTTGCGGCAACCAGGCGCCGAAGGTCCTTCGACGGGAGTTGCTCGCGAAGCCGGCCTATGGGATGTTTCACGTTCCGCGCCGAACCGAGAACAAGCGCGCGGTGTTCGCAAGCACGATTACCGAGCTCGCTTCGTGGAATGCGGCGGTCTGCAGGAGAGTGATGATGCCGAATGCCGCAAGTACACCCGCGGCGACATGAATCACCGTAGCGA
>CAZWFV010000002.1:0-39505 GCA_964633405.1 uncultured Candidatus Saccharibacteria bacterium | reverse complement strand
GGCCTCGGGCAATTAGTTACACCGTTCTTCTTTTCTTCTTTTAATCTAGGTTCAAGACGATCGCGGTTGTTTTATATTTTAGTATTCGATATCACCGCCTTCCTTCTCATATCTCGCTTTGACATAAGCACAATAGTCACAGTTCGGGGAGGAGGGGGACAGCGCATCTCCCTCCAGGCACTTCCTAGCCTTGATCAGTGTCTCCTGTATCCAAGAATCGTTCCCGGTGTAGGGCAGAAGCTTAACATCAAACTCCAACTTCGCGTCGAAAGCCTTCGCATCTGTTTTGCCATTGACATACACGAAATAGGCGGTGGGTGAGACCTTAAAACCGTTCTTCCGGAATAGCCACTGGTATATTTCAACCTGACGTTTATAGCTGTCCTGCCATTCCGCATCCAAGCCTACGTTGCCGCTCTTGGCCGTAGCTTTATAGTCCACAACTATAAGCTCGCCGGCCGGGTTTACCCATACATCGTCAATGCCTCCGGTAACCCTGAAATTTGTCTTGGGATCGATATACTCAACCCCTCCACGACGAGATTCACGCCATAGATCCAGGTACTCATGGTTAAAGGGGACGGCATCCAACCCATATTTCTTCATCAAAGGGTGAGGATTGCCTTTAACTCTATATATATCGAATTCTTTCTTGAGCAGCGCATCCACCGCCGTATTTAAGCTAAGCGGGTAACCAGCGGGCTGGGGGATACCCAAACGCAAATCTAAATAGAAACACCTTGGACATTTTATGAACGACTCTATTTTGCTGCGGCTCAGCCTGAATGCTTCCTTTGAGGAGGGATCAAACAATCCACGCGCACTCTTAACCTTGTAGTATTGGGTCATGGTTTGTAATCAAATTACAGCACATCAGCCGGTAACGACCATATATATGCGCCGCTGATCAGACAGATAAGCGCCATGCCGATGAATAGGGATTGGTAGCCTAACAACTCTATCACCAGGCCCCCCACCAGGGCCGATAAGCCGACTGCTATGGAAGTGACTCCCTCGTACTGTCCCCATTGCCACATCGATGTCTCGTTATCGGTGTGTTTGCTGTACAGGGAGTCAAAAGCCGGCGCACCCAGGGCCGCACCCACACCCCATAACACCTGGGTAATTATTAGTTGGGGAATATTGGTCATGAAGGCATAGCTGACGAACACGATTCCCCGGATCGCATAGCCAAGAGAGACAAGTTTGCTCTCCCGCTGCACCTTAAGCCCCCAGGCGGAGAAGATCAGAACCAGCACGCCCGTAACTATGGAGAAAAGCCCCCAGGCAAGCCCGGCAAAGGCTATATTCCCGCCTAACTTCTCTATGAACACGGCGTAGAACGGCGAGAAAAGTCCCATGGCAAACACGAGGATAGTGTTCACCGTGAGCAATATCCTTAAACCTCTGCTCAGTCTGGTTCTGTGGTAAATGCGAGCGACAACTTCGGGAATGGACATAAGTATTAATATATCTTATCAGAAAAGTCCTGTCTTGGCCCAAACCGCAGGTTTACCTGCCATCTATTATCTGGTACCATGGTCGCGGGGCCGAAAGCGCCCCTTTTTATCTTAAAGATGAAATTGCGCAACATTGCCATAATCGCCCACGTCGACCACGGTAAGACCACCCTGGTGGATGCTTTGTTGAAGCAATCCGAGAACTTCAAGCAGAAGAACCTGGCCAATACCGAGTTGATCATGGATTCCAACGAACTGGAGCGGGAAAGAGGTATAACCATTTTTTCCAAGAATGCCGCAGTGATTTACAAGGATACTAGGATAAACATAGTCGACACGCCTGGCCACGCTGATTTCGGGGGGGAGGTGGAGCGGATAATGCGCATGGTCGACGGAGCCTTATTGGTCATCGACGCCAAAGAGGGACCCATGCCCCAGACAAAGTTCGTGTTAAAGAAAGCTATACAGGCCGGACACAAGATAATCGTCGTTATAAATAAGATAGACAAGCCGGAGGCGCGGCCAGTCTGGGCCCTAGACAAGACTTTTGACCTATTCGTCGATCTAGGCGCATCAGAAGAGCAGGCCGATTTTCCAATAGTCTATGCCTCAGGCGCGGCAGGAAAGGCGGGGTACGACCACAACCTAAGTGACATGAAAGACATCACCCCTCTTTTCGATTCGATAGTTAAATACATCCCCAAGCCGAAAGTGGATCCATCCAAACCGCTGCAGATGCTTACAGTCAACCTCATCTACGATAATTTCAAAGGAAGAATAGCGGTGGGAAGACTTTATTCCGGCAGCCTGAAGAAAGGCATGGAGGTCGGTTATATAGACCGTTCCGGGGCGTTAAAGAAGGCCACACTTAGCTCGGTCATGATTTTCGACGGGCTGAACAGGGTCGAAACGGAAGCAGCCGTGCCTGGCGACATAGTGGCCATAGCCGGCATACCCGATGTGTCTATAGGCGAAACCATCACCGATCTGAGTAGTCCGCAGCCACTGCCGACGATAGCCATCGAGGAACCTACGGTCAAGATGAACTTCCTCATCAACAACTCTCCCTTTGCGGGCAAAGAAGGGACTTATTCCACTTCCAATAACCTGCGCGACCGACTGATGCATGAGCTGGAAACGGACGTCGCTCTGCGGGTGGACCCGACAGACTCAATGGATACGTGGGTCGTCTCCGGCCGGGGAGAGCTACACCTTTCGATATTGATCGAGAAGATGCGCAGAGAAGGGTACGAGTTTCAAGTCTCCAGGCCTCAGGTTATATTCCACGAGAAAGACGGCAAGAAACTCGAGCCGATCGAGCGGATCTCCATAGAGGTGCCCGAGAGCTACACCGGTACGGTCATCGAACAAATGGGTTCAAGGAAAGGGATGATGGTGGACATGAAGGTAGAACGCGGGACTGCTTACCTGGAATTTCTTACCCCTACCCGCGGCCTCATAGGTTTCCGTAACCAATTAATGACCAGCACCAAGGGCACAGGCACAATGAACTCTATTTTCGAGCGATATGATGAATATAAAGGGGCATTCGAGGCCAATCCCCACGGCTCATTAGTTTCCACGGAAATGGGTGTTACCAGAACCTACGGCCTGCTCAACGCTGAGGGGAGGGGAGAATTGTTCGTCGGACCAGGCGTCGATGTCTATGAGGGAATGATCGTCGGACAGAACGCCAAGACCAACGATTTGAGGATCAACGTATGCAAGGAAAAGCAACTTTCCAATATGCGTGCCAAATCCGATGGGGCGATGGAATTTCTGAAGGTACCCCATACCATGACGTTGGAAGAATCGATAGAGTTCATCGGAGATGACGAATTGGTGGAGATAACCCCGAAATCGATAAGATTGCGTAAAGTGTGGCTAAGAGAGGCCGACGAGAGCCGTGCCAAGAGAGGTTTACTGTAGGTAGGATAAGCCAGGTATAATAGAGGTATGGAAACAGTAGGATCGCCGACGAACACCGTGCCCGCGTCCCAACCCGAGTCAGTTGCAAAGATGGCGGTGTGTCCGCAATGTCATCAACCTGTCCGGCCTGAATATTATTTCTGCCCCAATTGCGGCAAAAAACTGGAGGAGAGGCCACTTTCTACTTCCGTGTGGGCTCAGATCTGGCTGTATTTCTTTACCCTGATCCTCATGCCGATTACCTGTTACTTGATTTACACCCGCTGGCAGGGTCTGAGATATTTCAGATCTAATGACCCCAAGGCCAGGCAGATCGGGCTCATAGCCATAATTCTATTGATTATCTCAATTATCCTTCTTGTCTGGGGCACGTGGGCCGGAATAACTCAGTTCCAGCAATATATCCAAAACCAGGAGAACAGCATCAATTACATCGGCCTATAGCGGCATAATCTGATATGGATACCCTCAAGAGACTGGAATGTATTCTGGAGCAGCGTGTTCTTCGTGCTGGGTTTCTCCTTTGTATTCTCGATAGTCGGCATGCTGCTTCAGACAGTCCTGGCTCATGTCTCGCACGCGGCCCAGAACTGGCTGGGTTGGATCGGCGGAACCATGATAATCCTCTTCAGCCTGTTCCTGCTGGACTTGATTACTCCCGATTTCCTGAAGGAAGACCATAAACTAGTTGTAAGCAGGAGGTTCGGGTCGTATTTTATAACTTCCTTCGTGTTCGGAGCCGCGTTCGCCCTGGGGTGGATGCCGTGCGTAAGCGCGGCTCTAGGGGCGATACTCTTGCTGGCCGCTACCCAGACAAGCAACGCCTTCCTACTTCTCTTTGCCTATACCTTGGGCATAGGCCTGCCTTTCATTTTGGTGGGGTTATTCGTCGATCAGGCCAGGGGATTCATCTCCCGTGCCGGCAAATGGTTGAAATACATCCAGTATGCGTTCGTATAGTATTCAGGCAGCGAGTTATCCTGGTTTCAAACAGAGCTTGAGGCTGTCGACGATATCGTGTTCGGGGCCGTTTTCAGACCATAGGTATATCCCAAGTAGAATCCAAGTAAAAGTAGTACCACCAGAGCGATTATTACGACGGGTTTTGAATAGATGGTTGTGTTGTTCATCGTTGATCAATATTCCTTATTATAGTAATTATAGGCAAATGCGCTCACTGCAACGCTGGCAACGACGATCACCGTCAGATAGCTTACTAATTGCAGTACGGAATTTATCCTGCCGATTAATTGCCCGAAGTAATATCCGACCAAAACCAGGGCCAGCGATTTTATGGCCGAGCCGACAACGTTGGCTCTGACAAACTTAAATAAGGACATCCTGACCAAACCAGCAGCGATTATGGCTATCAGACCGATTGCATGCGTCAGTTTTGTTATAATCAGCGTTCTCTCACCGTGTTTTTTGAAGTGGTCCTCTACTTTCTCGATCCCGCTCAAGTTCAGACCCAGATAGCGTCCCCACCTGTTTATAAATCCCTCTCTTCCCCAGCGGCCTATGGCATAGTACATAACGTCTCCGACGACATCTCCCACCACCACCACGATATAGGTGGTAAGGAAAGCCATATAACCCTGCGCCACCAGAAACCCGGCGATCACGGTTATTATCGGACCCTCGATAACCACGATAGGGAACAGAATCGCGTACTTATACTGAATTAACAAGCCTGATAGCTGGGCTACGGGCAAAGAGAACATCTGTAATCTAGGCCTTTATATCTTTCGATTTCAGGTACCAGTTGTAAGCCGTCTTAACTATGGTCTCGAGATCCGAGTATTTAGGGCTGAACCCAAGCTCTTTTTTGATTAGGGAATTGTCGGCTATCAATTTGGTCGGATCACCTTTTCTCCTGCCTTCCTCCTTTATGTCCATCTTCAATCCGGATACGTGTTCTATCATTCCCAGCACTTCTTTATTCGAATAGCCGCTGCCCGCCCCGACGTTATACGCGGCATGCACCTCCTTATTGTCCCACAGGGCCTGCAGGGCCAGGATGTGCGCCTCAGCCAGATCTAGTACGTGGATGTAGTCCCTTACGCATGTGCCGTCAGGCGTATTGTAGTCCGTCCCGAACAGTTTGAACTCGTCTCCCTCAACGGCCTTCTTTATCGCTATAGCTATAAGGTGCGCCTCCGGATGATAAAACTGTCCCAGGCTGGAATCGGGCATCGCCCCAGCCACATTGAAATAACGTAGGGCAATGTGCCGAATCGGATACCATCTCAACATCTGTTCGACCATCAACTTACTCTGACCGTAAGGGCTGGTGGGGACGTACTCGGAATCCTCCGGAATGGGAACTTTCTGCGCGTTGCCATACACGGCTGCGCTGGAAGAGAAAATAAGATTGTTGGATTTGCTGAGCAACATCCCGTCCAGTAAGTTCAGGACCGAGACGGCATTATTGGTGAAGTAACGTCCCGGTTTATCTACCGATTCCTTGACTTCGATATACCCGGCGAAATCTATAACGCCGTCGAAACGCTTGCTAAAGACGTCCTTTACGAACTGCTTGTCGAGCAGATTGCCCTGCATAAAGACGGCTTTTCTGTCCACCGCCCATCTGTTACCCTTCTCCAGGCTATCGACGACAGTTACATTATGTCCCAGCTCAACCAGTTTTTTGGAGGTTATGGAACCTATGTAGCCGGCGCCTCCCGCAACCAATATTTCCATTGTATCTCTATATTACTATATAATATGGCTGTAGAATAACGGTAAATAAAAACTGTTGAATGCAGACTAATCCTAAAGCGCAGTCGGTACCTAACCCTGGCCGCGCAGTGGTAATCATAAAAAGACTGCTCAAGATAGGGCTTATTTTATTGGCCTTCGTCCCCCTACTCGTATCGAGCAGCTCTACATTTCCTTTCATACCCGATGTAATCTTCCCGTACATATCGGTGAAGATGATTCTGATCAGGACGATGATAACCTTGGTCTCCCTGCTCATCTGCCTCAGCTTCATCATCTCCAAGGGATTTAGACAGGAGATATATTCCAAACTAAAAAGGCTCTTCCACAACCCGATATTCATAACCGCTGGGTCTTTCATGTTCCTGATCGGCCTGAGCGTACTGTTCGCAATCGACAAATACCGGGCATTCTGGGGAAATATCGAACGCGCCGAGGGATTTGCGGGCATAGCCTTCTACTTCGCCTTCTTCCCGCTGGCCTACTTGATATTCAAGCGCAAAGACTGGGTATGGTTCTTCAAAGCGACGCTGGTCAGCGGACTAATCCTGTTCGTGAACGAGGTATTGACCCTTCCTACGGATGTCGCCGCGGCAAGGCCAGGATCGTTCACCGGCAACCCATCTTTTCTAGCCGGCTTTTTCCTGTTTGTCATCGCTGCTGCCTTAATTGTCATCCATAACAGCAAGAGCGGAGGGAAGTATCTGAAGATATCGTGGAATGTATTTTCCATACTTATGATCCTGGCTTCGATCGTCGGTATCTTTCTAACCCAAACTAGGGGAACAATTTTGGGGTTAGTTGCCGGCGTCGTAGCCGTGGCCACTTACCTCATTATCAGAGGCAAAGGCATCACTGTATATAAGAAGCTCAACCTCAGGAATATATCACTCATAGTATTATGCCTGCTGGTGATCTTCGCGGCATCTTTCTTGCTCACCAGCAACAAACCATTCTGGAAGAGCGTGCCGGGCATGGACAGATTTACCGCACTTACCGGTCCTAACGATGGGACCATCCAGACTAGGCTCATATCAATCGGCATAGGTCTGAATGCGATAAATCCGGTCACCAACGGCTACTTCCGCTTCCTGTTCGGCTGGGGCCAGGAGAATTTTGGTATCGCCTATAACCTTTACTATAACCCACGTTACTTCGAGTTCGAGCAGCAGTGGTTCGACAGGGCACACAACAAACTGATGGACGCCTTGGTGATGCAGGGTGCCTTGGGCCTATTGGCTTACCTGTCCATCTGGGTCTCATTCGCCTGGGTCGGCCTTAAGAGGAAAGAGTTCTCGATGGAGAATATGGCGCTGCTGTTTTTCGGCGCCGCCTTTTTCGTGAGCTTACTGGCGCTGTTCGATCAGATATCGACGTATATCCCTTTATTCGCCGCCTTGGGGTTCATGGCCTTTATTCGCGACGAGAATCATATTGAGGAAGTGAGTGAGGCGCCGCCTAATACCCTCCACTACATTATGTATGTGGCCTTCGGCATTATTGCCGCATTCTTCTCCTACGTTCTGGTTATGAGTTATATCGCCTATAACCAGATGCAGAGATATGTGAGCGTACTGGAGAGCCGTGGCCTCAGTCTGGACGTCCTGGAAAGTGACCTCAACGGCGTACTCTCCCCATATACTTATTCCCAGCAGGATATACGCTCCGATCTGGTATCGGAATTGTCCGGCTATTATAACCCGAAGAACGCTGCGATAGACCAGCTGCTTAGCACCGCGATAGCCGCCGAAGAAGACGTAATTAACCGGGATCCGCATGACCCAAGACAGATGCTGGTTGTCGCCCAGGCATACGACGTCGAAGGTAGGGCAGAGGCAACGGCCAGCTCCTCCAAAACAGCTCTGGCTGATTTCCAGGAGGCCGAGAAATACTACAGGATGGCCCTCGCTTTAGCGCCGTTGAGGCAGGACGTGATCCTGCCGCTGGCTCAGAACCTGGTTTACCAGGGCAGGTTAAGCGATGCGTTGGTCCTGCTCGACAAGGTTTACAACGAAGACCCCAAGGTCGTCTCGGTTGATTATGAATACGGCTTCGTCTTGCAGCTGGCCGGACCGCAGTACTATGCGCAGGCCCTTCCGTTACTCAACACGGGATTGAAAACCTATGCCAACAACATCAGCAAACTCGGAAGCCAGGTAGATACGATGTACCACTCCTTCGCGCAATACTTCTACAGCAGGAAGGATGTAGCCAACTTTCTCCTGACCATGCAGGGTTTGAGTATACTTGAGCCGAGCAATCTCGAAGCTATAAATGCGGCGTCATCATCTACCCAAGCGGGTAAATGGTCGGCCATCGACTTGAACTCTCTCTAAACCTATTCCGGATTGAAAAACAACCTCTTGGCTGTCTTGGCAGCGATTATCAGATCGAGGATGAGTGACCGATTCTCCATATAATATATCTCGTACTGCAGCTTCTCTATCGCATCCTCAATCGAGGATCCGTAACGATAGTTGATCTGAGCCCAACCGGTCACGCCGGGGGTGATAATGTGACGGATGTCGTAATAGGGGACTTGGGCCTTCAATTGATCGACAAACTCTGGCCGTTCCGGTCTTGGACCGACGAAATGCAGGTCTCCTTTTAGGATATTGAACAGCTGAGGTAGTTCGTCCAGGTGGCTGCGCCGCAGAAATCTACCGAAACCGGTCACCCGAGAATCCTCGCTGCCGTTGGACCATTGCGGCCCAGTCTTCTCGGCATCGACCACCATAGTCCTGAACTTATAGAGGGTAAAGGGCAGCTCGTTCCTGCCGACCCTAGTTTGCATGTATATCGCCGAACCCCTAGAGGATGCCTTTACGATTATGGCTATGATCAGGAATATTGGGGAGAGAACGACCAGCAGCGCCAACGCCCCCACGAACTCCAGCAGTCTTTTTACCGAATCGAAGAAGTGGTGACGGTGCACGACATGCTCTATGAACCAGGCTTCTTCCAGCTCGGAAAGCGGGACTTTCTTGAAGATAGATTCATAGAACTCAGATAGGCTGACCACCCCTATGCCCAGGGACAGATTGCGGTACAGCTCCTTGGAAAGGTCGGATCTCTCCCGCAGATACCTGGGTATAACTATCAGGTCTATGGCGTTGTTCCTAATTATCTCCGACAGGCTGCCGTAATTCTGGCCCTCCTTGAGCTGGAGCTTTACCTCGTAGCCCAACTGTGGGTTGTTTTCTATAAAATCGACAAGTTCCGCGGCCATCTCCGGATCATTCTTGGGCACGATGAGGACTACGTTCTCCTTGGTGCCCACAGTCCCGCTGTAACGGTTGAATAGATACCTCCACGGCAAGTCAATCAGTGCGAATGCCACCAATATTATGAATAGGACTGTTTTCGGCGATATGCCGTAGAAAGTAAATACGTAGAAGAACAAGACGGCCAGCAGGGCGTTGATCAGCAATGCGGTCAAGAATGTCCTTAGGAACCCCAGGTTATTCTTGAAATTCTTGGGATCGTACATATCGGCCAGGTAGAAAACTATCACCCAGATTATGAATATGAGCGTGAAGGGGGTAAGGTGCCGGTTGAGCAGGTCGGTAAACGCCGGACGAGTGCGGATATTGTAACGTACGAGCAGCGCGACCCCTAGGGAAAGATAGAGCAGTAAAATGTCCCCCAAACAGAGTATTAAGGCTTTTATTCTGGACACGCTCATTGTTCAAGCGTTCTCATATGCCCATAAATACTATCAATAAACTACGAAACATGAAACCGAGGCTATCGGCGGCCAGAATTGCTTTATAAGCTGCGGCATATCTAGTAGAATATTCCCATATATTTTAGATGAAAGCGATAATCCTGGTCGGCGGTGCGGGAACCCGTCTGCGGCCGGTGACATACGAAATCCCGAAACCGTTGGTTACCGTTAAAAAGAAGCCTATAGTCAACCACCTAATAGAGTTCTTCGCTCGCTATGGCGTCGACGACATAGCTCTCATCGCCTCGCGGTCGCACGAGTCAGACTTTATGCGCTGGAAGGACGCGTGGGGGAGGGAACTGCCTGTACCCACAAACAGTATAGATCTGTTCTTTGAGGATGTGCCCAGAGGCACCTTCGGCATGGTCCCCGAATTGAGGGACTGGATTGGCGACGAGGATTTCATCTTGTCCAATGGCGATGAATTGAAGGATCTGGATCTGTCTAAACTGATCTCGTTCCACAAAATCAAGAAACCTCTGGCTACCATAGCTCTAGTCAAGGTGGATAGGCCGCAAGAGTATGGAGTCCCTATAATGAAAGGCAATTATATTATCGAATTCCTGGAGAAACCGGAGAATCCGCCTTCACCCTACGTTTCTTCCGGTCTGTACGTACTCAGTCCGGATATTATCGACTACTCAATCCCAGGTCAGGAATTCGTCATGGTAGAGAAAGACATATTCCCAACTTTGGCTAAGGATAATAGGCTGGCCGGAGTAAGGTTCGATGACGCTAGATGGTACGACTGCGGCAACCTGGAACGTTGGGAGAAGGCTATCAAAGAGTGGTAACCTAGTGCTCGCCTGCGACTTCCGTAGCCTTATCGGCAAGTGACTTTCCTTCAAGCAAGTCGAAAGTCTTTCTGTTCAAAATCATCGTCTCGGCCATATTATGTAGATAACTCTCGCTGCGGTCGGGGTGGCGGAACTTTAAGAACTCGGCGTTCATGGCGATTTCCTGATCCGTCGCCACTATGCCTTCTGTGCTCTGAATCCTATTGATTACGAATTGCGATTTGAGCTGCTCCTCTATAAAAGCGGCCTCTTCCTTAGCCAGTGATTCTGCTGTCTTGCCCGATTCCTTAAGGTACTTGTCGAATGAGAGGTCGGCCTCTTTGAGGTTCGCGTCGCGCTGTACCCTGAACCGCTCCAGTTCCTGGTCTATAAGAATGGTAGGGATGGACAGTTTGGAATTTTTGACTATCTCCCTGACAACTTCATCCTTCTTGACCTCCTCAACCTTAGCTAGTTTTTCATCCTGTAATTGTTTTCTTAGTTCGTCCTTGAACTCGCTGATGCTCTTAAACGGCCCGAGTTTTTTGACGAATTCGTCAGTCAGCTCCGGCAACGCAGCCGGACTCTTCCTTTCTTCCCCGGGCAGAAAGGATCTCTGGATGCGTTCGATGGCCAGTCTAAGATCGTTGTCTGTAACCTCCACGTCGTCCTTGCGCTCATAGATATTCTTGGCTATAGACCGATAATCAGGGAGCTTCACTTCCGGGAATAGAGCGAGCTTGACTCTGAATATTATGGGGCTACCCAAGGCTATCTTCTCCAGGGATATTACCGGCGATCCGACTATAGATATAGCCGAATCCTTAACTATTTCCCTTATGGCGTCTTTAAGAGATTCGTTGGCTGCGTCTTCGAATAAATGGGTTTTGTCCACATGCTTCCTGACTACGTCTTCGGGGGCCTTGCCTTTCCTGAAACCCGGCAGTTCGAAGGTCGAACTTACCTCAACCAGCGCCTTGGCGGTGTTCCTTTCCAGCACCCCAACGGGAATCTCGGCCTGGAACTCAACCTCGCTGCCGGAGGCCTTAAGTTTCTTGAGCTTGGTATATGATCTATCCGTATCCATAATCAGAATAGTCTAAGTCTAAATTAACGGATAGTGAAGTTGCAATCATTGACAATCGTAGATGCGTAAGGGGTTTTATGTTATATTTAACCCATGGGAGCGTTGATTTTTGCTGAAACCGTCTTCTACGTAGTTGTGTCCTTGGCGATAATAGCGCTGGGCATATTGTTCGGCATAGTTACCTATGAACTGGTAAAGATCACACATAATCTGCGCAACATCTCCGAGAATATATCCTCTGCTTCCAAAGAAACGGAGGATATGATAAAGGAAATGTTGAATAGACTGTCCGGATCGCCTATATTGTCGCTATTCACCAGGAAAGCGTTGCGTAAGGCGGTAATCAAGAAAGGTCGTAACAACGAATAGCAATTATGGCTGTAAAAAAGATAAATGGTAGATCGGGGGGTAATTTTATAGAAGGAGCCCTGATCGGTGCAGCGTTGGGCGTAGCTGCCGGAATCTTCGCCGGGACCAAAACCGGCAAGAAGATAGGTAGGGAGGTGGCCCACGATGCGAAACGCCAGTCGGTCGAGTTCTACAGGTACGTTGCCCCGAAGTTGAGAAAGGCCAAGAGAATGAGCGAGCGTGAATACAAAGCGTTCCTCAAGAAAGCTATGGTCGGCTACAGCAGAGGCAAGAAGATGTCTGCGGTCGAGACTGCACGTTTGCTAAAAGAAGTGCAATCTTCCTGGAAGCATCTAAGAAGGGAATTTAAGTAATTCATATAAATTACAGGTTTAAAAGGCGGTTAAGATAACCGCCTCTTAAATACAATCGTGCTCATATAAAACGTGGAGGCGATTCGTAATCGCCTCCGAGGTTGTGTGTGGCCGGCGGAATATGGTCAATCTGCTGTTTCACTTTGGGCCGCCAGCACCTCCATTGTGCGCAGCGGTTTCAAGGAAGTTACGTCTACCGTAGTTTCTTTGCCCTGCCAGCCGTCATCTATCACGCGGCTACGGCCGAACTCCACAAGTCCGGGTATTTCTCCTCGGAACCAATGTCTGGTTACGGAGTAACAGCCGTTCTGCAGGATGATCTCCCGACCGAGCGGGGGATTCCTGATGCAGAAGTCGGCGAACGTCACAATCCACCTCCAAAGATCTGTATTAGGTCTATACCAGGCTGTTATTGATATCAAATATTGACATACTTATGCAGAAGGTCGATAATCACTCTGGTGTCGTTAAAAACCGGTGGATCAGTCTTTGGGTGGCTTTAAATCACCCCCTTGTGTACCGAGTCATCCTCGCGTCACATGAGGCATTTACCACCGTGAAACAATGTTCTTTAACCAGGAAAACGACGCCCTCTGTAGAGGAGCAACCCTGCTCCGCTATTACTGAAAAAGTAAGCGGAGTTTGCCGGCCTCCTCTTACTTTTTTCAGCATCCAAAAATCCGCAGGCAATTCTGCGGATTTTAAGTCATCATATAGCGCTAGCCTTTCAAGACCGTTTATCTGGAACTTCCTCAAAGAGATGGACCACAAATCTGTTCTGGTTGGAACTCTCTTTCCTGAGATAGTTACCGAAGCCCCAAAAGGTAGCTATGGGGTCCTAGGCGAATTCCTTCTCTGTCTTCCACGGGGGATAGCCCTTGTCGGCCAACAGGAGATTCCTAGTGGACATGGGAGCGTCTGTCCTGGTCCATAGACAAAGATGGGGCGGGGTAGAGGACGAACCGTCCTGGACGGAGAGTATCTCTCCGCGCCTCAATTTGAGGGAGAATCTATGTTTCAACGGAATCGGTATGTCGACATATTCAACGATGCGGCGGCTGGTAAGCTTGGACACATTTTTAAGCCTTGGCTTCTCTTGGCGATTCAGCCTAGGCTCGGATTATTATCGAGCGACCTTTGACCCAAATCCGTAATAGCAAACAGGGTGCCTTACACCCACAAGATCATTGTTAAAGATCGGATTTATAAATTTGATACACTAGGCTACGATGCCTGTCAAACCGCATAGCTTACTTGCCGTATATGCCGGGATGGAAACTTATCAACAAGTCCGCTTTTCCAAAAGGAATGTAGGGGTCTAGCATAGACTGCAGTACCTTAGTTTCGGTTCTGAGGAGGGCCGATGGCAAATAGAGCTTACGTATGCGACTTCAAGTGTGGTGAGGCTTTTGAGGATATAGCTCACAAGCGCCACCATCAGGCTGTAAACTGCCCCAACAGTCCGCGAGATGGAAACGGACACAAACCAGTCATGACTGCAACCGTTTTGCCTCCCGTGCCAAGGATGCGGAAGTTCACTTCCAGTCCAGCGCTTCAGGCGCGGGGTCTCCTGATCATCCGATAACTCTCACGTCAGGCGAGATAAACAACGACTGATACCAGAGAAGGGGGGTGATCCCGACCAAGAGGGCAGACGCATCAGTCCGCCCTCTTAATTTGCTTGGGTATGCCGCCGAAACTAATCCTTACGTCACATTTGAGCCTCCGGCTCCCCCGAACTTATAAGGCCGAGTTATACTCTCTGCGACTTGCTCGGGAGTATCTGTCTCAATATGAGGACGGTCTCCCGGCCTGTTACCCTGAAACTCGGTGGTCCTGATGGCATTCTTGCCGAAATTGGTCGAGGTCATCTTCGGATACATCACGCTGACGGGTAATATTGTCCTCAGCCAGCTCCTGCCGTGCGGTCAGGGATATTGCGTTAAGGGCATACTTGGTCGAGGCATGGGCGCCCAGATTCGGGAAATAGCTCTTGGAGATCCTGGAACTGATGTTCAATATCATCCCGCCGACCTGGCGGCCAATACCACCTTGGCCCCATGCTTGGCCAGCAAGTCTGGCGACGGCCAATCCTATGCCCTGAGAGGCTCCAGTCACTACTGCCACCTTATCCTTAACGTCCATACCAAAATTATAGCCCGATTTGGCGGTATCTGGTCAGATATTGATGTAATTCCGATTATATGTATAATCCGTCCAGAAGACTAATCAAAGAGACTAGGTCGGGTTTCTAAAAAGCTAAATCCTTATGCAAGGAACTATCAAGAAGCTCACGGATAAGGGATTTGGATTCATTGCTCGCGAAGGCGGTGCAAAGGATCTGTTTTTCCATTCCAAGGAGCTGAAAGGTGTCATGTTCGATGAGCTCAAGGTTGGCGATGTCGTTACTTTCGATGTCGTTGATACCGAGAAGGGCCCAGCAGCAACGAACGTCAGCCGCGCCTAGAACTCTTATATCAAGTTTGTTCTGAAGAAATCACCACCCCATGGGTGGTGATTTCATTGCCACCGCCGACGGAATCAGCGTATACCCGTATTTATACTGATGTTCAGCGTGGTGGTAGCCTCCGCGCTTATGTGTGTCTCGGCCGGGACACCGGTCACGCTGCCGACAGCTTGATGTGTGACGTCAACCCAATAATCTCCGACCGGCAACATGGTATTGAATTGACCATCGGCATCCGGGAACAGCGTATCGATGACTGTTCTGTGATCATTCCTGTAGATATACACCGCATGGGCGGTGTATATCTCCGGCGTCGGATTGCACGGTTGACCGATGCGTTCCACCGGGCAAATCGGGCCTATGGTCATTTTTCCTGCAAGTGTCCCCATTTTCGGCGGGGGAGTGAAAGATTGCCTCGCCGCGGGAAAGATCGCGAATGAGGCAAGGATCACTACGGCCAAGACAACGGCGACTATGGTCAGAATATATATGCTTTTCATTTAAGCTATATATGAGTATATCATCGCGACTGTACGGCGCCTTGTACAATCAAAAAGACCGATTAATTAACCGGTCTTTTTAGCCTCGGACGGAGTAGCAAACCCCGTTCTTATATCTCCATCTGCGGTTGAACAACTTCTTTCCCAGAAGGACCTTCTGCTCAGCGGTCAGTCTTGGCCATATGTAGTCCTCCCTATGAAGCGCTGGCGTCTCCCTCCAGTCGGGATGTATCTTGTGCAGCAACTCATGGAGGAAGGTCTTGATCGGATTGCCTCTCCAAGCGGTATCAATCGTTACCTCGTCCTTTTCCGGATCGTACAACCCCCGGTTTATCTGCAGATAGATGAAACGCACGCTCTTTATCCGAGTTCTTATAACTGACTCAATATCTCTGAGGATATCTTTAGTCATTGGATTTTAAGGAACGGGGATCCGTCTTTTTCGGCGGCCCCGTCATTTAGTTTATAGACCGAGCCTCGCAAGGCGAATCGACTTTACTGAAATTAAGCAATAAATATAGGTAGCTGTCAATGCTAGGGGGCTATTGACAAATATTGTTATATATGTTATGCTGAAACACAATTAAGTTCTTTAATTATTTGTAATATTCTAGACAGCTGGAATGGGACGGGCCCGCATAGATAGCGGACTGGGTAGGCTATAAGCGTACTCTTGGTAAGATCATGTTGAGAATAGCTTCCTTCGCCGGAAGTGGCGTATCAACGGTTAACCGATCTTAAACCATCGAACTGCCTAAGCCATCTAGAAAATTGCAACCTTGGGACCTGATGAAGGTCCCTTTTGCTTTAGTTATTAATATTCAGCTAGGAAATCAGAGGAAGATAGTTCGTTCACGATATAAGATTATTTTTATTGCTGCTGCGGGACTAGGATTCGAACCTAGATACGCAGGTCCAAAACCTGCAGTCCTACCGTTAGACGATCCCGCAATTATTCGCTATTCCATCTATCCAACCACTTATTCTTATATTAAAATCCGCACTCCTTTTATATACCGACTGCTGTTCGTCTGCAAACTACTTTACTTAGAATTTCCAAGGTTCTCTATGATCGCTATCTCAAGTGGGACTATCGCAAACGGGCTATACCTCATATCACTGTAGGCGCGTATGAGGGATTTTATGATGGCAATCAGTTTGGCGCCGTCCTTAACCGCGGCGCCGTGTTTCTTTAACAGTGATATTTCCTCTCCGGTCAACTCGCGTTTGAACACCTCCTCCAAATTCGGGTCAAATTTTAGAGACAGGACCCTCCGTAAATAATGGATGAGGTCCTTGGTCAGCTGGACCAGATTGAAGCCGGACTCGTTTATTTCCGAAAGATAGCTCAAAGCTCCCGCAGCGTCACCTGATATAAAATATCCGGCAAGTCCCGAGGTCCGAGCCAGTCCGACCTTGCCCAAGAGCCTTTCTACGCTCTCGAGCGTCGTACCGCTGCTCATAGACACGACTTGTTCGAGCAGGGATTCGGCATCGCGGAAACTGCCGTCGGCAGCGGTTGCAATCAGCTCCAGAGCCGCTCCATCTATACTGAACTTCTCGTCGATAATGATCTTGTTAAGTTTCTGCAAAACCTCCTGAGTGGGCACCCTCCGGAAATGGAAACGCTGCGTACGAGAGGTTATGGTCGCCGGAAGCTTCTCGGCTTCGGTTGTTGCCAAAATGAATATCGCATGTTCGGGAGGCTCTTCCAGGGTCTTAAGCAGGGCATTGGCTGCTTCTTTAGTAAGCTGGTGGGCTTCGTCAATTATAAATATCTTGTAGCGATAGGAGGTAGGGGACAATCTTATCCCTTCCTTCAAGCTGCGTATCTCATCGATACCCCTGTTCGAAGCCGCATCAATCTCAATAACATCCAGGGCGTGTCCTTCATCTATTTCCCGGCACGCTCTGCATTCGTTGCATGGCTCTCCCTTGGCTCTGAATTTGGGATCTGAAGCTCTCTTTTCGCAGTTTGCGATCTTGGCGATCAGTCTGGCCACGGTGGTCTTGCCCGTTCCCCTCGGACCATAGAAGAGATAGGCGTGGCTCAGCTTATCCTCGCGGGCCGCGTTCTTCAGCACCTCGACCACAAGGTCTTGGCCGATCAGTTCGGACAGAAGTTTCGGCCTATATTTGCGATATATCGCCAGCGCCATCGCTTTAATTATAGGTGGAAACGGCATAAAATGAAGTCGTTGAATCAAAAGACGTTATGGTGTACCGCCTTGCTATAGTAGTCATGGCCATAACCTTGGCCGTAATAACCATAGCCTCTATTTCGATAGTAAATAGAGGCTATGAAGTCAGCCTAACCCCTTCGTCGACCGTAGCTCAAAGTGGTGCGGTCTTGAACGGGAATGACCTGACTGTGCCTGAAGCCCCTCAGCCAACCAGTACCAGCCTGAGTGTAAATGGCAACTCAAGCAATAATGATCTTCCCGATCAGCAGCCCCTTTCCGACCCGCCTACGGTAATAAAAGCCGTATACGCAACTGCATGGACGGCCGGCTCGCCGAAACGGATGGCCAGCCTCATCGACCTCATTAAGACGACCAACCTCAACGCCATAGTTATCGATGTAAAGGACTATTCCGGTTATGTTTCCTACGCCATGGATATACCTTTGGCGAAATCGTCCGGAGCGGAGGATCAGATCCGCATCTCCAGACCCAATGCACTCATCAAAGAACTGCATGATAACGGCATATACGTCATCGGCCGCATAGTCGTCTTTGAAGATCCCGTCCTGGCCGCAGCCAGGCCGGACCTGGCGATAAAGGACGCCACCACCGGACAGGTATGGAAGGATAAAAGCGGCTTGTCTTGGTTGGATCCGAGCGACCAGGAGACTTGGAACTATGTCGCCGATATCGCCAATGATATGGCCGCGCGGGGCTTCGACGAAGTAAATTTCGATTACGTCCGTTTCCCAAGCGATGGCAGCATCGGCAATCTCTCTTATCCGTTTTTCAATCCAAAGACAATGGTTAAATCCGCCGTTATCGAAAAGTTCTTCAGTTACCTTCATGACCACGTCACCGGTATAAAGACCTCGGCTGACGTGTTCGGACTGACCACAGTCGCCACTGACGATATGGGCATAGGTCAGATAATCCAGGACGCGGCGCCTTACTTCGATTATATCGCTCCCATGGTCTACCCCTCGCACTACGCCAACGGTTTCATCGGTTACAAGAACCCGGCTGATTATCCGTATCAGGTAATCGTCTATTCGATGGAGAACGCCGTCGATAAATTCCTCAGCCTGGAATCAAGCTCGAGCTCCAGTAGTACGCCCCTAGCCAAGTTCAGGCCGTGGCTGCAGGACTTCAACCTGGGCGCGGTCTACACCCCACAGATGATCCAGTCCGAAATACAAGCGGTAACGGATTCACTGTGCATAACCCAGCCGACGGGGGATTACCCCACCTCTACGGACAAGGCTCCAGGGCTGCAGTGCGCCAAAAATCTGACCAAGGTCCAGAATATGTGGGACGGATGGATGCTCTGGAATCCAAGCAACCATTACACCGCAAGCGGACTGGGCCTCAATTAAATGGATGATTACCAGCTAAAATTGCCGGAGTTCCAGGGGCCGATAAGTAAACTGCTTGAGTTGATCGAAGCCAAACAGCTGGAGATAACCAGGGTGAACCTGGCCGAAGTCACGTCCGATTTCGTAGGCTACCTGCAAACACTGGAGGATGTTCCCGCGCCGGTATTGGCCGACTTCATTGCCGTGGCGGCGAAGCTCATTCTCATAAAATCCCACACCCTCCTGCCCTCGCTCGCCCCGACAAATGAAGAGGAAGCTGATATCGCGGACCTGGAGACGCGGCTATCCATATACCGGGAGGTACGTAACGCCGAGAGATACATCAATAAGATGTGGGGCAAGAACACCGTATTCAACAGGGAATTCCTGAAAGATATCCCGGAAGGGTTCTATCTCAGCCAGCCGGTGAAAATCGAGGAACTGTTGGCCATAATCGCTCGACTGAATCAGGAAATTGAAGTACTCTTCCCCCAGACGGCGTCCGAGAAGGTAAAGTTGGTCAGTCTGGAGGAAAAAATACGCGAACTGGCCGGGACCATCAACAAACTCATGTCGACCAGCTTCAGTGAGATCGCCAAGGGCAAGGAGAAAAAGGAAATAGTAGTGCTATTCTTAGCCTTGTTACACCTCTTGAAAGACAACATGATCAAAATCGACCAATCAGGAATATTCGAGAACATAAAGATAGCGTCACAGAACAATGGCCAATAATCTCAAGGCTACGATAGAGGCCCTCCTATTCATATACGGGGAGCCGATTAAGATAAAGAAACTTGCCCAGATTGCAAACACCGATGAGGACACAGTCAGCAGAGTCCTGGAGGAACTGCGCCTGTCCCTCGAAGCAGAGGAACGCGGCCTAAAACTCATGCTCTACGAAGGGGAGGCAACACTGACCACAAAACCAGAGCTAGGAAGCCTGCTGCAAAACGTGATCAAAGAGGAACTGGATGCGGAACTTACCCCCGCCAGCTTGGAGGCACTGACGATAATAGCTTATCTCGGACCATGCAGCCGACCCGAGATAGACTATGTACGCGGGGTCAACTCGAGCATAATTCTGAGAAGTCTTATCGTCCGCGGACTGGTCACAAGGAAACCTGACCCGGATAACGGCGATAACTATTTATATCAGGTAAGTGGCGATTTGCTCCGGCACATCGGTCTGGCCTCACCCAAAGAGCTTCCCAAATACGATAAGTACCACGAACTTGTAAAGAGATTGCGCGAGAACGGTAGTAATGCGACTGAAGCTAAATAGCAAAACCCGTATAGCGATCCCGGTCGGCGTGATATTGGTCGCTTCAATCCTCGCTATCGGCTACCTGAACAACGAGCGGAGTTCTAAAATCGCCACACCGGAGACATTGGTTACTATCTCGGACAAATATAGCGACGTCGCTACCGCGCTCAAATCCAACCCTTCCACCGAACAGTCGGCTATGGTAGGTGATGCCGCTGCGGCTGCAGCTTATTCCCTGCGGGACAATAGTGAGATACTCTCCTGGAACGACCAAAGACGCTGGCCGATTGCCTCACTTACCAAACTGATGACGGCAATCGTAGTCAGCGAATCAATGGCTACCGACACGCCGATAACCATAACTTCCGCTGACGAAGCGCCGCTCGTGGCAGCTAACGCCGCCCCGATCTTTAAGGTGGGGGATACCGTCACTATTAAGGACCTGATGGCCTCGATGTTCGTCGTCTCTTCCGACGATGCAGCCGAGGCTCTGGCCGACAATTATGGCCGGGAGCGTTTCCTCCAGGCTATGAACGACACGGCCATAAGCCTGGGTATGGACGACACCAGATTCGTCAGCCCCTCCGGTCTTTCGGCGGGCAATTTATCAACAGCCTCGGATCTGTATAAGTTGGTAGAATTCATATGGTCCAGGTACCCCGGATTCTTCAAAATCACCCGTGAGGCCCAAACGACAATAAGCGTGTCCGAACCGAGTGGCAGCAGAGTCACCATGGTCCTGAATAACATAGACAGATTTGCCGGCAGAGCGGATTTCTTGGGAGGCAAGACGGGCACCCTGCCGATAAGTAAGCAGAATTTGATAGCCATTTTCAACGCGAATGGTCCCAAGGTCATCATCGTACTCGGTGCTACAGATAGATATACCGAAGCGAAGGATATACTTTCCAAACTATGACCATAACCGTACTACAAGCCATCAGGGTGTTCGCCTTCACAATAATCGCTTTCTTGGTGGCGCTGTTCGCGACTCCCAGCCTCATCGATCTTTTAAAGAAATTCAACGCGCGCAAGCAGATACGTACCAGCGAAAAGGCCCCGATATATTCCCAGCTGCACGCCGGCAAAGCCGGCACACCGACGATGGGTGGGATAGTAATCTGGGGGACGGTACTTCTACTCGCGGTGATATTTGCCTTACTCAACTTCTTTTTCGGCGGTTTCTTCGGATATCTTAACTTCATAGACCGCGCCCAGACATATCTGCCTCTAGCCGCTCTGCTTATAGCGGCGGTAATAGGTTTGGCTGACGACATCATGGGTGTACTGAAAATAGGCCTCAACGGCGGGGGACTGAAGGTCAGGCATAAACTGCTCGTCTACCTCGTCTTGTCGATCATCGGTGCTTGGTGGTTCTATGTGCGTTTGACCTGGAACACCCTCTACATACCGTTCTTCGGCAACGTCACGATCGGCGGATGGTACGTGCCTATATTCATGTTCATAGTCATCGCTTCTGCCTTCTCGGCCAACGAGACCGACGGTCTAGACGGCCTGCTTGGCGGCGTATCGTTGTTTGCCTTCGCTGCCCTCACCGTTGTCGCTTTCGTATTGAGGCGTTATGACCTGGCGACTATGGGTGGAGCGCTGGTCGGGGCTCTTCTGGCCTTCCTCTGGTTTAATATCCACCCCGCGAAGTTCTTTATGGGAGATACGGGCAGTATGGCTATGGGCATAACCCTAGGCGTTATGGCTATGCTTACCAACACCACCCTTCTCCTACCGTTTTTCGCCTTCATTATGGTCATAGAATCGCTCTCGGTGATCATCCAACTGATCAGCAAGAAACTGTTCAAACATAAAGTGTTCCTGTCTACGCCGATACATCATCATTTTGAAGCGCTTGGCTGGCCGGAGTACCAGGTGACCATGCGTTTCTGGATAGTATCTGTGGTTTCCGTAGGATTCGGATTGATTCTTTTCTTCTTAGCGCGTGTCTTCTAGGAATATTCGGTGGTCGGAATCAAATCCGCAAAGCGGCGGCTGATGCTATAATTCAAAGTAATGAGCCTACTTATCAAGAGTGTGCAGGTAATAGACGGCGAAGGAACATCACCATATCAAGCAGACGTTCTGGTGCAGAAGAATAAGATCGCTGCCATCGGAGATCTTAAGGACAAGAAGACAGACGAGATCATAGACGGTCTGGGCAGCTATTTAACGCCCGGTTTTATAGATATAGACACCGATTCCGATCACTATCTGGATATCTTCACCAACCCCAAACAAGGTGATTTCACCGCCCAGGGCGTGACCACGATAATCGGTGGATACTGCGGCTCCTCCTTGGCGCCGCTCTTGTACGGGAGCCTTGAGAGCCTGGATAAGTGGGCCGATCCATCGCTTATAAACGTAGGTTGGCACACGATGGGTGAGTTCCTCTCCTCCATTGAGAAACTGGGGTTGGGAGTGAATTTCGGATCGCTGGTCGGCCATTCCACCATACGTCGGGCCATAACCGGCGATAACGAACGGGCTCTGACCAAGAACGAGATGGCTGTTCTGAAAGAGACAGTACGTCGCGCTCTGTCCGAGGGAGCGTTCGGCCTGTCCACCGGATTGGGATATGTCCACGGCAGGGTGGCTAAGCCAGAGGAGATAAAAGAAGTCGTAAGCGTGCTGAAAGACTTCGACGCCGTATACGCCACACACCTAAGAAGCCAGACCGACCGTCTCCTTGCCGCCGTAAAAGAGGCCATAGATGTCGCCGCAAGCACCGGCGTCCAAACGCTGATCAGTCACTTCCGTCCCATCAAGGGATATGAAGAGCAGTACACTAAGGCCCTTAAGTTGATAAATGACAGCGCAGCCAACGCCAGCGTATTCTTCGACATCTATCCTCACGACACCAGCATCTATTCCGTGTACTCCTTGCTGCCGCGCGAAGCCCAGAAGCGGAATGTGCTTGCGACTATCGAGTACATCACCAAGCCGGCCAATCGCACGGCAATAGAGAAGGAACTGGCCGAAATAAACCCAGAAGAGATATGGATCACCAGCGCTCCCCGCTATGAGGGCATGATCGGCAAGACACTCAGCGAAATAGCCCAGGACAAGGGAACCACCGCCGGCAAGGCCCTGTTTGAGATCATACGGCTGACATCGCTAAAAGCCACGGTCTTTTATAGGAATATAGACCACGATCTCCTGGTCCATACTCTCTCCAACGACAGGGGATTCATAGCCTCCAACGGCAACTCATCTCCACCCGGAAAATTCATGAAGCACGAACGCTCTGTAAATACATTCCCCAAATTTCTGGATATGGCTACAAAATTGAACCTGATGTCCCTGGAACAAGCGGTCAAGAAGATAACCTCGCTTCCGGCAAAGTATTTCGACCTTGAGGGCAGGGGAGTGGTCAAGGAAGGCAAGATAGCGGATCTGGCGGTCGTGAACAAAGATGATTTTAAAGTGAAAGAGACGATCGTCGGTGGCAAACGAAACGGAGAGATACTACGCCACAGGGTCAAAAGAAAGAAAAGATAGATGCGCGAACGAGGTCATATCGATTACGTCATCCTGATAACATTCATAGTTCTCATAACCTTTGGCTTCCTGATGCTTGCCTCAGCTTCGTCCGACCTGGGCAAGACAATGTTCAACGACACCTACTATTTCATAAAGCACCAGATAGTCTACGGCTTCAGTATAGGCATAGTAGGTTTCCTGGCCGGATTGCTTATCCCTTACAGGCGATATAAGAAGTTCGCACTGTTCTTCCTTATCACCACCCTCATCCTCTTGGTAGCGGTCTTTATACCCCACATAGGCATATCAAGCGGCGGAGCCCAGCGATGGATAGCCATAGGCAGATTCACCATGCAGCCGGAAGAGGTTATCAAACTGCTTTTCACAATTTATCTGGCGGCCTGGCTGTCCTCGTCCCGCGCCGACAGCCGTAAGAAAAGTTTCTCGGAAGGGCTACTGCCCTTCTGGATCACCTGCGGCCTGGTGGCTGTATTGCTTCTTTTGGAACATTCGACCAGTCCGGTGATCATAATCCTCAGCGGAGCAGTCGCGGTGTATTTCGCCTCCGGGGCAAGAAAGACCTTTATCGCAATGACGGCCGCCGTGGGCGTACTTTTTATAGCCGGCGTAATTTTAGTAACGCCGTACCGATTGGCGCGCATAGAAAACTACCTTCATGCCTCGACCAACACGAACGTCTACGGTTCAGCCTATCAGATTAACCAGTCTCTCATAACTATCGGTTCAGGAAGTATATGGGGAGTCGGATATGGCAACTCAATATCGAAGAAGTATCTGCCGGCCAGGATGGACGATGCCATATTCGCTATAATCGCGGAGGAGTTTGGATTCATCGGGGCGGTGTTCACTATCACATTGTTCTTTATACTGGTCGCCAGAGGATTATTGCTGGCCCGGCGTATTGCCGACCCTATGGGCAAATTGATGCTTGTCGGTTTTTCAACGATAATCGGCGTGCAAGCCTTCATGCATATAGGCGCAGTTTCCCAACTCATACCGCTGACGGGGGTGCCGTTGCCGTTCATAAGCTACGGCGGAACGGCGCTAGCCGCATTTATGACCATGGCCGGAATAATGTTGAATATAAGCAAATATGCGTAAGCTAAGGGTGCTAATGACCGGCGGCGGTACCGGGGGGCACATCTATCCCTTGATTTCGGTCGCAGCGGAGCTGCAAATCATAACCGCCGAGAGCAACATTGATCTTGAGATCCGATACCTGGGCGCTTACGGCCCGTTCAAAAGCCTGCTGGAGATAAATGGCCTGAAAGCGTGGCGCATCGCGGACAGCAAGCTCAGGAGGTATTTTTCGATAATGAACTTCGTAGATGTACCGAAGTTCGCCTATAGTATTCTTCAGGCTGTTTTCAAGATGCTCTGGTATATGCCCGACGTACTGCTGTCCAAAGGCGGACCCGGGGCTCTGCCGGTTGTCCTCACTGCAAGATTCTACCGGATACCAGTGATAATTCATGAGTCCGATTCGGTGCCCGGCCTTACCAATCTCATATCCGCCAAGTATGCCCAAGTGATCGCTACCTCTTTCGAGTCGGTAGCTCTATACTTTCCGAACAAACAGGTGATCCTGACCGGCAACCCGATAAGGCGCTATCTGATCAACGATCTTGATCAAGAATCTATAAGCAAAAATAAGGGCTTCCTCGGATTCGACTCCTCTCTGCCTCTTATAGTCGTAATGGGCGGGTCGCAGGGAGCCGCCGCATTAAACAATTTCGTGCTGGAACATCTCTCCCAACTCCTTAATCTGACTCAAGTCCTGCATCAGACGGGGGTGGCCAATTACGACGAAGTGTTAAGCAGATTGGAATCCACGCGGCATAGTATCAACGAGGATCTCCTAAATCGTTATCGTCCAGTCTCATATTTCAAGAATGATCTACGCGAAGCCTTGATAGCATCCGATTTGGTCGTCAGTCGCGCCAGCGGCGGCAGTATCTTCGAACTGGCTGCTTTCGGCAAGCCCTCCATTCTCATACCCCTTCCTCCTGATGTAGCGGCGAATGATCACCAGACCAAGAACGCCGAAGAGTATTGCCGGACCGGAGCCGCTATGTTCATCCCTCAGGATAAGATGGATGACCGGCTACTGATCGAGATAGATAAGTTATTGCAATCGCGGCCGAAGCTCAGCCAAATGAGCAAGGCAGCCAAGGCTTTTTCAAGGCCGGAAGCCGCTTTAAATCTAACCAAAATCGTCCTAGAATTAGGAGGTTATGGTAGTAAGAACTAGGTTTGCTCCTTCTCCTACGGGGCCACTGCATATTGGAGGCGCCCGTACTGCTCTGTTTAGCTGGCTTTACGCTAAATCGCAGGATGGTCACTTCATCCTCCGGATGGAGGACACCGATAGGGAACGCTCAACCCCCGAATCGGAGGCGGATATAGTGGACGGACTGTCCTGGTTAGGCATAACTTGGGATGAATTCTATCGACAGATGGACCGCATCGGTATATACCACGAATACCTGAAAAAACTGATTGACGACGGCAAGGCATACTATTGCTTCTGCTCCAAGGAAGACCTCGAGGCCGAAAGACAGGCTATGATCACCCAGGGTCTGCCCCCTAAATACTCCGGACGATGCCGTTCCTTTTCGAAAGAAGATGTGACCAAGCGTCTGGATGCGGGCGATGGCCACGTCATCCGTTTCAAGGTTCCCGAGAAAAAGGTGTCTTTCACTGATACGATTAGGGGACATATAAGATTCGATATGTCTCTGGCCGGAGACATAATAATTGCCAAGGATATAGATCAGCCGCTGTACAACTTCGCGGTAGTGGTAGACGATGCGCTGATGGACATAACGCACGTTATAAGAGGGGAGGAGCATTTATCAAATACCCCTAAGCAGATTGTCCTGGCAGAGGCTATGGGTCTGAATATACCCCAGTTTGCGCATTTACCGCTCATCCTCAATCCGGATCGCAGCAAGATGTCCAAACGCGTATCCGATGTCGCCTTGCGCTATTATCGCGATAAAGGTTACCTGGCCCAAGCCATGGTAAATTTCATATCTTTCCTGGGTTGGCACCCGAAAGAGGACAAGGATGAGATGTCTCTAACCAATATTATCGATGAATTCGACTTAAGCAGAGTCCAAAAGTCGGGTGCCGTATTCAATATAGACAAACTGGATTGGCTGAACAGCCATTATATAAGTAAGCTTAGTCTGTCAGAGTTGATTGAGACTTCACGACCGTTCATACCTAAGAATTGGACGCTTACCCCCGCGATGATGTCGACCATATCTGGCCGGGTCAAAAAGCTGTCTGATATCGGCGGCTTGGTAGAGTTTTTTTTCAAACTGCCGGACTATGAGCCGAGCCTGCTTATATGGAAAGATATGCAACTGTCGCAGGTAGCCTTAAATCTGGAATCGGCGTTGACCGTGCTTAACAAAATTCCCGACAGCGATTTCAACAAGGGTAAATTAGAAAATGTACTTTCCCCGCTCGCTCCGGAAGGGAATAGGGGAGAGTTCTTCTGGCCGTTGAGAGTTGCTCTATCCGGTAGCAAGACGTCGCCTGGACCGTTTGAGATAATGGAAGCTCTAGGTAAAACCGAAAGCCTGCGCCGGATCGATAATGCCATAGCCAAGGCCAGATAATAACAATCATGCTCAAACAGGCAAGGACACGGTCGTCTATCTACCTCATTGTTCTGGCAGTGTTCTCGTTTGCCTGGTTAATTACACCCACGCAAGTCACAGCTCAAACAACTCAAACCGCCACGTCTTCTTCTGAGGTCGCCACAAGCACCGATACGCTCAACCAGCAAATCACCCAAAAAAGCCAGGAGCTAACGGCCCTTAACAACCAGATAGCGGCCGCACAAGCTCAGATTGATGCGGTTAATAAGCAGAAGAACACCTTAAACAACAACATAACTAGTCTTAACTACACGATAAACCGGCTAGAATTGTCTATAAAAGCTAATGAACTCCAGGCTCAAGAGTTGTCCCTAGAACTCCAGGGTTTGGACGCTCAGCTTACTCAGACAGAAGATGCGATTACAAACGGCCAGGCGGCGATAGCGGAGATTTTAAGAGAGCTGCAGACATCGGACAATAATCAAGACTTACTGGCAATTATTCTCAGAAACGGCGATCTCTCTGATAGCGTGCAGCAGCTGCAGAATCTGCAGAACCTTAAAGATAAGTTGCGAGAAAATATTGATAATATGACCTCTTTGTCCTCCTCGCTGTCCCAGACCATAGATACTACCAACCAGAAGAAAGCGTCCATTGATTTGGCTTACAAGAATGCCACCAATCAGCAACTCATTATCCTGGATGAGAAATCGCAAAAGGCAACCTTACTTCAACAAACCAAGGACAGTGAGAGCGCTTATCAAGCACAACTGACGTCACTCAATATGCAACGCGACCAAATAGGGCAAGAGATACTTGACCTGGAGTCCAAGCTAAGGGCTAACTTCAACTCCAACGTCCTGCCGCCTTCCATACCTGGAACGTTGTCTTATCCAGTGACGAACGTTGTAATAACACAGGGGTACGGAGCGACCAAGTTCGCTGAGGAAGCTTATGCGACCCACTTCCATAACGGAGTAGATCTGGGGGTTCCCATCGGCACACCGGTATTTGCCGCAGACGATGGGATAATATATGCGGTGGGGAATAACGGCCGCCTTCAGTACGGTAAATACATCATGATAAAGCACCCGGATAATCTAGCGACGATATACGCACACCTTTCCAGGCAAATTGTGACGGTGGGTCAACAGGTGAAAAGGGGCGACTTAATAGGCTATTCGGGAGAGACGGGGGATGCTACTGGTCCACACGTACATTTCGGGGTATATTGGGCGCCCAGCGTATCGCTAAAATACTTTGCCGCAGCAGGTATGGTGCCCATAGGGGTTACGGTTAATCCGATGAATTATCTACCGTAAGATTCACTCCGTAATTGCCGGACGGCCTTAACTTGGGAGACTATTTGTAGTACAATACGTCAAATGGACTACCAAGGCCTGCAGACTCTAACGAATAACTTGATCTCGCAGGGTTCCAATCTTATCGGACCTGCCAAAAGCATAGCCGTAACGCTTATCCAGATGTTCATACAGATACTCCAGTACATCATAGCCATCCTTAAATTCTTACTGACCAAGATATAAATCAATTATGAGTTGGATCAAGAATCTGTTTTTGGGGAGGATAGGCAGAGAAAATTTCATTTTGGGGATAATTCTGGTAGTTATCTTCGGCGCATCCGTATTTACGATCTACTCCATAATCCCAAACAGTTTAATCTCTGACCTTGCTCTATTGGTTCTACTAATTCTTGCGTTATTGCTGGGCATCGCGCTATGTGTAAGGAGAATACACGATATAGGGCAAAGTGCTTACTGGTTATTGTTGCTGCTGATTTCGGGAGTTAACGTGATTCTTCTCATCTATCTCGCAGCCAAGAAAGAACAGGTCGCGATCAACAAGTATGGAGCAATCGATCCGGAGGACGAGGGGCTTTTCTACGACATATTTAACCTGAGATAGGGGAGAGTATTGACTACCCCAATAGCCCGTTCTATAACTGGGGTAGTCAGCTGTGGCCGCAAGGCCCTAAGTCGAACAGCTAAGGGTAAACCTGATGGTTACTCTTAGCTGCAATCGACTGGCGGCTAAGGGTGATCCTTAATAATATGAAGAAATATTTCTTACCCCTGCTTATAGCAGTTATAGGGATCTTTATGATTGTGGGGACCGTACCGGCGGCCAATGCCCAATGTTACGGCTACGGTTGTGGCTATAATTCATGGAACTGGAATAGTTCGTACTATTACCAGAACGGTTCCTCTTATTATTACCCGCAGCCTCCGCAATCCATACAGTACCCGTCTGTAAGCGTCTATCAGTATACCCAGTACTACCAGTACGACTACAGCTACCTGCAGAATCAGATTAATTCTCTGAACGGTCAGGTGAGCTCGATACAGTCGGTAATTAATTCCAATCCGTGGAATTACGGCAATGCGCAGTTTCAGCTCAATTCGATAACGAATCAGATTCAGAACGTGCAAGGCCACTTGGATTCCGACGAGAACGGCTACAGCCAGTATTGGAACTATAGCGATATGCAGTCTCAGCTCAACTCGATATCTAGTCAGTTGACCTCGTTGCAGAATTATGTAAATAGTCCGTGCAGCTACGGAAACGTCCAGTCTCAGCTCAACTCGATATCCGGTCAGCTTCAGACGCTACAGAATCAGATTGGCTACGGTCAGTACTATTATGGGAATTATGGTTACGTTCAATCCCAGCTCAGCACGTTGCAGAGCCAGTTAAACGGATTGATCAACTCCAATTCGTGCCTGAACTACTAGCGGTGGGGAATATAAAGATCGCCGCCTCAAAAACGGCGGTTTTTATTAATTCGACGGAGCTATACCTGAGTCAGCAGGCATAAATCCCTTATCCAACTATTTCATAATTCACATATTAAGAATGGTTCTTAAGTTGCATGTGTAGTAAAATTGAGATGTACACAGATAGCGCGGGGGAGCGTTACCCGAGGCCAGTTTAAGAGCAATCATAATCGTCGTATAATGTATGTTATACGACATATATAGATTAGCTGCATGCATTTAAAGGTTCATTTCATAGGTATAGGCGGAATTGGCGTTAGCGCCCTAGCCCGCTATTTCTTGGCTCAAAATTGGGCTGTAACGGGCTCTGATGCCGAGGAAAGCATTATGACCGATGATTTGCGCCGCGAAGGCGCAAAAATTAAAATTGGCCACTATAAGAATAACTTGGACACAGATACGGCCTTGGTCATCTACAGTCAGGCCATTCCCCTGACCAACCCTGAACTGGCAGAGGCTGAACGGCTAGAGATACCAGTTTCGAGCTATCCGGAGGCCTTGGGAGCCCTAACCAGAGAAAATCGGACAGTGGCCGTGGCCGGATCGCACGGCAAGAGCACGACTACGGCCTTAGCTGCCAGGGTTCTGATGGCTGGCGGACTGGATCCGACCGTAATCGTCGGCACCAGATTAAGGGAGTTCGATAACACTAATTTCAGGATGGGCAAGTGCGGGTATCTGGTGATTGAGGCCGACGAGTATCGTCGGGCGTTCGCAAACTATGAACCGGACGTCCTTGTGTTGAATAACGTTGACCGAGAACACCTCGATTACTATAAAAATCTCCGCAATGTCCAGAAGGCATTCTTAGAATTCGCTGAGAACGTGAAGGACGGCGGCGTAATCATCGCCAACTATGACGATCCCGGAATACGGGGCCTAGCCGACGAACTTCCGGAAGAGACCGTCTGGTTTAGTCTAAACGGCAGAAAATACGTGAAACGCGTAAAACAATTGAGAAAGATTTTACAGATATATGGAGAATTCAACGTATCCAACGCGCTAGCGGCTTCTCTGGTCGGAGATGTACTGGGAATAGCCGAGGAAGATATACTTGAAGCAATCTCGGGTTATAGGGGTGCCTGGCGCCGCATGGAATATCGCGGTAAGCTAAGGGCCGGCAAATATATTATTGAAATCTACGACGATTACGCCCATCACCCTACGGAGATCAAAGCGACGCTTCGAGCCTTTCGTGATCACTTCCACCGTTCACAATTGATATGCGTATTCCAACCTCACCAATCGCATCGATTGAAAGTCCTATTCGATGATTTCAGGAATAGTTTCAATGATGTAGATTCGCTTATCCTGATAGATACTTATAGGGTTAACGGCCGTGATAATACGTCGCATAACGTTAACTCAGCCAAGCTGGCCAAAGCCATAGCGAAACGAAATCGACAATTGGATGTCACTTATCTCCCCTCCCCTCAGAACATAAAAGGGCTCCTGAAAGGCATCGTAAACGAGAATGGATTGAAGTCTAACGTTGCGGTGATGATGGGCGCCGGTGATATTATTAAACTCACCGACCGCTTGCTACAATAAACCGATTTTACGGCGATGTATCCGGTTAACGACGAAAAGGGCTTCAAGGCTCTCAATGGTTATGTTATAGACGGGGTCTGGTATCCACGGGTCACCAGCATAGTGTCTATAAAGGCCAAGCCAGCCCTATATCGCTTTTACGCTGAGCTTTCCAATTATGCCGAGGGTGAAAGTATAAAGAAGAACTCCGCTGAGGAAGGGACGCTTGTTCACGAAACCGTGGAGGCTCTTCTAAAGGGTGAGGAGGTTGATATCAATCCTCAGATCGAACCGTCGATCAAAGCCTTCAATGATTTCCTGGGAAAGACGAAGATCCAGGTCGACAAAGACTATATCGAAAAGCAGGTCATCAACTACAACGACCGTTATGCCGGGACGGTAGACTCGCTGGCGTTGATCGACGGTAAGTTCGGCGTATTGGACATCAAGACGTCACAGGCGGTGTACCGCGATTACAATTTACAGACCTCCGCTTATATGGCTGCGTTGCAGGATACTATGAAGAACCTGCAGACCCGTTGGATATTAAGAATAGATCAGGCGCAAACCTGCCTGAAGTGCGGAGCCACTAGAAGGGCCAAGGGGGGCCGTGAAAAAGTTAAGAACGGCAGAAACGGCAAGGCGTGTCTTCCCGGGACGCACGAGTGGTCAGACGTTACCGGGATAGTCGAGTTAAGGGAATTCCCTTACTGGTACGAGGATTATCATGCCTTTCTAGCAGCCAAGAAGCTGTGGGAATGGGAGAATGAGTATTGGCTTAAGAAGATAGGTTACTAAACTAGCCTTAGATGGGATGCTTATTTGGCGATGTTGGATGCCCCCTCCACATGCATACGCTCCACTTCAGCTCTAGAGGTCAGGGCGTCGGCTACTGCTTTTGAGAGGTCGTAATCCATAATCGGCACCACCTCCTCGTCAGACTCGTTCTCTTTCTGACCGGGCATTTCAAAATCGGTTATTGTAGACACAACCACGTGGCCTACGTGCATCATCTGATGCAACATGCCCTGTTTTATTTCAACGCTCTCGATACGCCTGAAGGGTATAGCCACTTCCTCTTTATTAAAGATACCGGATACCACTCTCAAAGAGGTGTCATCCAGCATAATTTTAGAGACGGAGTATTCCAGCTTTGCCACAATCGCGGCTATTACTTCTATTACTATCGCTAGACCCACAAGCAGAAGGGAGACTACGGCCAGGATCTGTCCGAAGGATGAGGCGCCGGGCAGGGATGAGGCTATAACCCCCAGAATGCCGCTTATCACCAGCGTAACGAGGGGTACGGTGCTGTGTTGAACTATAGAATACATAAGAGCATGCCTGCCCAACTCATAATATTTGCCGTTCTGAATCTCCATATTGATATAATTTAATCATTAAAGGCCAGACGTGTCGATAAGGGATTGACATAACCGCCAATCAAAAGCCATAATGATACCGTTCTAAATAAGCATATCTATATAAGTGGATGGCACATACAAAAGCAGGAGGTTCAACAAAGTTAGGCCGTGAATCCGCCGCCAAGAGGCTTGGCGTTAAACTTCATGATGGCCAGAAGGCTATGCCTGGACAAATAATAGTAAGGCAGCGCGGCTCGCACTTCATCGCCGGGAAGAATGTAAGCATAGGCAGTGACGATACCCTGTTTGCAGCCAAAGCCGGGACGGTTAAGTTCACCACTAAGAAGAAGGTGCGTTTTGACCGCAACATCCGCTATGCCAAACTTGTTTCGGTAGTCCCAAATTAAGCCTTTTCGATAAGCACCCTGACTTTACCCTCCACTCCCCCCCTCAAGCTAATCATAACGTCATGCGAACCGAGAGCCTTAATGGGGCGCTCGTTTTTTATATCTAACTCATCGGGGCTTAATTTCGGATAGACAGACTTTATCTCTGCCTTTATGTCTTTGGGCGTCACCGAGCCGAAGATCTCATTTCTCTCTCCCACTCTCAATTTGAATATGAGCGGGGCCTCCTCGGTGGCTCTGATCAGCTCGTTTAACTTCACCCTGTTTGCTTCAATGTGTTTCTTCTCTTCCTCAGCCTTAGATTTGAGCTCAGCCAGTGCAGCCTGATCGGCGATTTTAACTATGCCCCGAGGGATCAGGAAATTACGGCCGTAGCCTTCGGAGACATCTTTAATGTCATTTTTCTTGCCTAAACCGCGGAGGTCCTGCAGGAGAATCACCTTCATTACTTGTTCGCGCCAGACATCTCGCCCTGGAGCACCTGCAGGGCTTTAGCCAACTGAGGATCGGCTTGGGTATCCGTAGCCGACATAGATACGTTGTAATCCGGAACCAGACCCACTTTATCTATTGCGCTGCCGTCCGGAAGTAGCCACTTGGCAATGGTTATCTTCGCCGCCGAGCCATCCAAGAACTGGGTTACCTGCTGGACCGATCCTTTGCCGAAACTCTTGTCACCGATCAGCTTAACTCCTCTGTCCACCCTTAATGCCCCGGACAGGATCTCGGAGGCTGAGGCCGAACCGCCGTTTATAAGGATCACTACCGGGAAGTTCTTGAGGGCCGCGTTGCCCTCGGCGGTCAGGATCGTCTCCGTCCCGTCGGCATAACGTTCTTTTACCACCACTGAGCCGGGGTTCAGAAACCATCCGGCTATATTAACCGCCTGGTCAAGATAGCCTCCCGGATCGTCACGCAGATCCAAGACCATTCCGTGAGCTCCCTTTAGCAGACCATTGATGACGGCGCTGCCGAACAGCTGGCTGGCATTGGCATCAAAGCTATCCAACTGCAGGTACAGTACATCGCCGTCCTTTATGCTCGAATCAACCGTAGGAACATTGATCACCGCCCGGGTAATGGTGATCACCTTGGGCTGGCTCCAGCTGTCCCTAAATATAGTGAGATCTACTTTCGTTCCCGGGTCGCCGCGGATTAGCTGCACCGCCTGATCTATGGTCATATTGGCAGTTGAGGTTGAATCAATGTCCAGTATCTGATCCTGGGCCTGCAGGCCGGCCGCGGCCGCCGGAGTATCTTTCAGCGGGGCGATGATTATGAGCTGCCCCTCCTTGGAACCGAGCTCAGCGCCTATCCCGCCGAAACTGCCGTTAACGTCGCCGAGGAACTCGTTGGCGCTCTTGGGGTCGAAATAAACCGTGTATGGGTCGTTGTATGCTCCAGCCAGGCCGGACATGGCACCGTACAATAACTGCTGGTCGCTCACGGACTTCGAGTCCACCTGAGAGCCTTTTAATAGATCCCATAGCTGCCAGAACTCCGAGAAGTCGGCAGTCACATTCTTGGGGGTGGTGCCACCGGCTATGCCGGTGATATTTATTGTCTTGGTCTGCGATAAACCCTTCTTGAAGCCGTAATAATATCCTCCATAGACGCCGGAACTAAAAATAACGGCCAGAAGAATCACGATTATGACCTTGCTGTACCACAAAGAATGCCAACGTCTCTTCGGTTTTACGTCGGTATTGTCCTCTCTGGTGTCCCTTTCAACCTTGATGTCGATCTCGGCACGCTCTTCCTCTATCTTCCTAATTTTTCCAGGCATACTTACCATAAGATTCTACGGGGATTCTGGTATAATGGCAACAAATGGATAAGTACCTCGAGACATTAAAAAAGAGGACCAAGGAATCGAAGGTATATTCATTTCATCAACTGGTCGGACTAACCCTGGCCAAAACGCTCGAGGACGAAGAACACAAGGCCCTCTACATGAAATTGGCTAAATCGTACAATCCCGATAAACTTATAAAGCTCGCTAAGGACATAGCCGAGCGCAAGAATGTGAAGAATAAGGGAGCATATTTCATGAGGCTTCTCTATCATGGGAAAGATTCTGACCATAAAAAATAGCAGCGAGGAGAAATTCCTCCGCAAGGCTACAGCGCCGTTTGATTTTAAGGCCTTCTCTAGGAAAGAGATCGGCGATCTGGTGAGGATGATGCGCAAGACCATGGAGGATGCGAACGGCATTGGCTTGTCCGCCAACCAGATCGGGTTGAATATGCGGGTGTTTGTCGCTAGGGTGGAACGCAAGTTCTATGCCGTGTTCAATCCGGAGATAGCCAAGGTTTCCAAGGACAAGTCGATAATGGATGAAGGGTGCCTCAGCGTTCCCAACGATTTCAAACCAGTCACGAGAGCCGAGAGGGTCACCTTGATCGGTTATGACAAAAACGGCAAGAAATTAAAAATAAAGGCCTTCGGGTTACTGGCCAGGGCATTCCAGCACGAGGTTGACCACTTGAACGGTAAGATATTTCTAGATCACGTGAAGAGAAGATGAGATACGTCTTCCTTGGTACCCCGAAATTCGCGGCGATAGTCCTAGAGAGACTTATTGACGGCGGCCTGCCGCCGATAGCGGTGGTTTGTAATGTCGACAAACCGGTTGGCAGGAAGAAGGTTGTCACTCCCCCGCCAGTTAAGCAGGTCATTCTGGATAATAAAGCGGATATCCAAATATTACAGCCGGTTAAAATAGACGATGAATTCTTAGATAAGCTGAAGCAGCTGAATGCGGATTTCTTTGTTGTCGTCGCATATGCGAAGATTCTGCCCGATTCTTTACTGAAAATACCTCACTTAGGAGTCGTTGGCACACATCCATCTATTCTTCCTAAATTCCGTGGTCCCTCCCCTATCCAGAGCGTTATACTGACCGGGGAATCCGAGACGGGAGTTACTTTGTATATGATGGATGAGAAAGTCGATCACGGGCCGGTTATAGCCAGATCGGAAAAGATAACTGTCGATTCGAGGACCTATCTTGAATTGGAGGAGTCACTAGCCAGATATGCCGGGGAGTTGCTTTTAAAGACACTGCCGAAATTCGCTGCTTCAGGGATAAAACCGGAACCGCAAGTAGAAGCCAATACTACCTTCACGAAAAAGATAAAATCTGAGGATGCTTATATAGAACCGGCTGATTTGGATTCCGCAGAAAGCGGACAAGATATGAAAATGGCCATGGGTATACTCAGAAAGATACTAGGGATGAATCCCGAACCCGGAACCTATACGATACGAGACGGCAAGCGAGTAAAACTACTTAGGGCTGAAATCGTTGACTCTCGGCTTAAACTAACTACAATTCAAGAAGAAGGCAGAAAGCCTCGTTTTTTAAGCTAAGAAGCTTATATTGCGGGATCGTCTAGTGGTAGGACGTTTGGCTCTGAACCAAAAAACTGGGGTTCGAATCCCTGTCCCGCAGCAGTTTTACCCCTGCAAGCACCCCTAGCTACAACTTCTCCTCAAACTCCATAAGCAGCTGGTGATAGTCGTTCTGGGTTTCGCTATCAATCCAAGAGTTCGATAGATGTTTGTCTTTCGTTTGTTTGAATTAAAATCCTCTTCTACAAGAAAAGAGGTTGATGTTTTCCGACTTTTATCTTTCCCTTGCAGGCTGGATGTGGCACCTTCTCCCTCGAAGGGTTGCCGGGCGGGTCACCGAGCCAGAACTCTAACCGCCGCTCGCGATAAAATCTTAAGTTGTTAATAGAGTTATATCATATCTTATTTGCCCATCAATTTTTCCAAGGCCCCCTTTGTCTCGGTCGTTTTGGGGATCACCGGTATGCCCAGCTCCATCGCCAGCGATATCTCCTTCGACATCCCATTCGATATACGATCCCCGAAAAGCCATACCTCGTCCACATATCTCTTGTGCAGACATTCCATATTGGCGGCAGCACCGAGCTCCCTCTCCTCTACCAATTTATCGTCCAGGTACTGCAATGACACAAGATAAGGGGCCACTGGAATGATGTCCTTTGTATGCACGGCCTCGCAGATCTCGAGGACCTTCTTCATATTTCTCTCTACGTCTCCGGCTATAGGATGGGCTATAAAGACCGTTTTGGCCATTTCGACCAGAACGTTAGGGGTTGTCCCAGAAAGACAGGTCGGCCAGACTTTGAGATGTCTTGGGGGTTGCGTTGCCCGGTGAACCTAAGGTCGCCGGAATGTCCGCAGTGTCTCCGCTGTTATTGTAGGTATCCAGCTGGCTCTGCGCGTTAAATATATCGCTGGCGGAATTCCCGGCATAGGCGGTATCGGCCACCGCAATCTCATTACTAGCACCAGAAGAACAACCGAAGGTGGCACAATTGAGTTTGGCCGCGACCAGTTGCTCCAAGAGCTGCATCCGTGCCCGGCCCAAAGCTGACCTATTGGTCCCGTCAGTCTGGGTAGATACGCCGGCATAGAATGCGCCGAAGAGCTGTCCGTAGGTGGTTATAACCCCCTTGTGCGGAGCGTTGCCTATCTGCATCGAACCGCCAAGTTGGGTATTGAACACAAATTCGGTAAAAGAGGTGTGTCCCTGCCAGAAACCGGGTGTCCTAGTCACGAGTGTCGCAGTCGTAGAAGGCGAACCTGGAGCGACCGTGAAGTATTCGCATGTGGCCGTAGCCGAGGTGTAATCGACGTCGCCACTGTAATTCACGAAGAACGAGTAAGTCCCCACTGGGGTGGTAGTCGGCGTGGATGAAGCCACAGCCGCATTTAGGACAACTCCGCTCTCCGCATACAGCGACGGTTCGGTACAACTGCCGTTGTTAAACAGACTGAAGTTAACCTTACCTGTCGGTACCGGGCCGGTCGATGTCGCCTCCGGGGAGACTATCGCCACATCATGTATAGGCGTACCGGCAACGACGCTCCTGCCGCTGATGGTATATCCATTGACGTCATATACCTGGGTGACCACCTGCGGTATAAGCAGAGACTGAAAAACAGATGCTCTGTGATTTATGGCTCCCCAAGCTATATAGACCACCGAGAATAGGACAACCACGAAGAGCACTCTTAGAAACCAGTAGGAGAAACTCCTGGGACCCGAATTGATCATATTTCCTGTATCAGCCATTTGCACTATTAAGTTATACCATATTGCAATCCACAGTCAGCTATCGACGAGGTGTATAATGTAATTAAGGTGCAGTTAGTGATTACAAGATCGCCTTGACAGATAACCAAAGCGCTTGTCCTCCGCAAAACGGTCATCAACATGTTCGGATTGCCACCGAACGAATCATGATATAATAAATCAAAGGTCGCAAAACAAATTTTAATAACTAAAACTATGTGGAAACAGTGGGTAAACTTAGTCCTAGGTCTTCTCGTAGTGGTTGTCGCGTACACTGGAGCCACTCCAGCCTGGCTTGCTGTCCTCGGTATCATCATCGCCATTCTGGCGTTATGGGCTGCGTTGGAGAAGAAACCGGGAGTGTAAGATAGTCTCTGATATCACTAAAACACCTCGCCTACGGCGGGGTGTTTTATTAAGCAAAAGAGTCGGCTATCAAACCGACTCTTTTCTGGCGTTTGCGCGCTTCTCTACTGCTCCGAGCAGTATCCGTTTCTCGGGCGGCGGCAGCATCAGCAACCGTTTCGGGGCCGGCAGGAGTTTAAGTTCTCCGCTGCCCAGCCTTATAACGTATTCGCTTTCCGGCAGCATCCGGTCCATCCGGCTCAATCCGGCGGCGATCAGCTCAAGTTGAGGAGCAATCCGCTCAAGGGACAGGGCTATGCGTTGCAGAGATTCATGTATCTCATCCAACGTATAGAAAATAGGTTGGAAGACCATGTCAAGCAAGTTCACCGCTACGGCCAAGAAAAGCATCGTAAGGCCTATATCCGACCAGGAAACCCCGCCGAACCTATACAGGAGCAATCCGACGACCGCGGTCGAAGCCAGCGCTGTCCCCCGCTTATTGTCACCGTTGAGATACTGACTAACACCGGGCAGGACGAAGGAGAAGCTCGACAGCCAATCCTTGATCGACTTCCTCATATAGAAAAATTTATTAGTTTGTTAAAGTAACGACCTTTGGGAACAACGATCCCCGCGGAT
>CAZWFV010000001.1:0-39880 GCA_964633405.1 uncultured Candidatus Saccharibacteria bacterium | reverse complement strand
TGTATGTGGGAAAGTGGATCGTCGTATCTCTTATTAACCTTTGTCAATTGGGTTGCGAGAACTTATAATCCAACCAGATAAGCATATATTCGACCCGCATATTTATGAAATTTGTCCATCTACATACGCATTCCCACTATTCCCTCCTCGACGGCCTATCAAAAATAGATGGGTTGGTAAAACGGGCCAAGGAGCTAGGCATGGACGCCTTGGCTTTAACCGATCATGGCAATATGTACGGCGCGGTTGAGCTCTATGAGAAGGCGAAACGTGCCGGCATCAAACCAATCCTGGGAGCGGAGGTGTATATGGCAAAAGGTTCGCGCGCTTCGCGCGACGCAAGGATAGACGGGACGCGTTACCACCTGACTCTGCTCGCTAAGGACAAGGAAGGTTATAGAAATCTGGTCGAATTGATCACCAAGGCCCATCTGGAGGGTTTTTATTACAAGCCGCGCATAGATCATGAACTTCTGGAGATGCACCACGAGGGTCTTATCTGTCTCTCGGGCTGTTTCTCGGGCGAGTTGTCCAGGGCGATCAGAGACGGCAAACTCGCCGAGGCGGAGGAAATAGCGACCTACTACAAAAATCTGTTCGGTGAAGATTATTACATTGAGATACAGCAGCACTCTCCTGATCTAAAGCCGCACCTCATACAAATCGCCAGCAAACTCAACTTGCCCCTAGTAGCTACCCAAGACTCGCACTATCTAAAACCCGAGGATAAACCCATACACGAGGTCCTGCTCGCCATTCAGACCGGACGCAGTCTCGAGTCCGACGACCGTTTCAGTTTCCACGATTTTGATTGTTCACTCACTTCTCCAGAAAGAATGACCGAACTATTCAAAGACATTCCCGAAGCAGTGGAGAACACAGTCAAGATAGCTGATAAGTGCAATTTCGAATTGGAGTTGGGCAAGATCCGCCTGCCAGCATATAAATTACCCGAAGGAGAGCCTTCTAGTAAGGCGTACCTCAGAAAGTTGGTCGGGCAGAGATTAACCTCACGCTACCCGAAAGCCACCAAAGAGGTCAGGGAAAGGATAGAATACGAGCTTGGCGTCATAGAAAAGACAGGTTTTGCCGACTATTTCCTCATAGTTCAGGACTTCGTCAACTGGTCAAAGGAACACGGCATCGCGGTCGGCCCAGGGCGCGGTTCCGCGGCCGGAAGCATTGTCTCCTACATTCTCAATATAACCGATGTGGATCCGCTAGCCTATGACCTCCTCTTCGAGCGTTTTTTGAATCCGGAGCGTATATCCATGCCAGATATAGACATAGACTTCGCCGACCACCGACGCGATGAGGTGCTGGGCTACGTAAAGGACAGGTATGGTGAGGATCACGTTGCCCAAATTATCACCTTCGGAACTATGGCGGCAAGGGCTTCGGTCAGGGATGCCGGCAGAGCTTTGGGGTTCCCATATGGTTTCTGCGACGAAATAGCCAAGCTCATTCCCTTTCAGCCCAATCTAGATAAGTCAGATACATTCCTCGGTAAGTACCTCAAGGACATGCCTGAACTTAAAGCGCGCTATGACAACGATGCGGACGCCAAGAGACTATTGGATGCCGCCGTCAAATTGGAGGGAGTGGTAAGGCATGCATCCGTACATGCATGCGGCGTCGTCATATCAAACGAGCCACTTACAGGGAACATACCGCTGCAGCGCGCCCCTCAGGACGATGCACGGATAATAACCCAGTACGATATGCATTCGGTCGAGGATCTAGGCTTTCTAAAGATCGACTTCCTGGGACTTAAGAACCTGACCATCATTGAAGAGACGGTTAAGCTGGTGCGAGAGAAGGGCCGGGAATTGGATATGGCCAAATTACCGTTGGACGATAAAAAAACGTATGAGCTCCTACGCAGCGGAGAAACGACCGGTGTGTTCCAGTTCGAGTCGCAGGGTATGCGGCGCTATATAAAAGACTTGAAGCCGACTGAGCTGGAGGACTTAATCGCACTGGTGGCACTATACCGTCCAGGACCGATCGAACTTATACCCTCATTCATCCGTCGCAAGTTCGGTCAGGAAAAGGTTACCTACATTCATCCCCGACTGGAACCAATCCTTAACAAGACCTACGGGGTGGGAGTATATCAGGAACAGATGATGAGGATAGCGACTGATTTGGCCGGCTTTACCCTGCCGGAAGCCGATACCCTGCGTAAGGCCATCGGCAAGAAGATAAAATCTCTCTTGGATGTACAACAAGACAAATTGACCCAAGGCATGATTAAGAATGGCATACAGCCGAAGGTCGCCAAGGAGATATGGGAGTTGTTCCCGCCATTTGCCCGCTATGGGTTCAACCGATCGCACGCCGTCTGTTATGCCCTCATCGGCTATCAAACAGCCTATTTAAAGGCTAATTATCCGGTCGAACTGATGACAGCGCTGCTCAACAACGATTCCGGCGACGTGGAACGCGTCTCGTTCCTGGTCAATGAGGCAAAGCGAATGGGCATAGAGGTATTACCGCCGGATGTAAACAGGAGCACAAGCAAATTTGTTCCTGAAGGTAACGGCATCCGTTTCGGGTTGTTGGCCATAAAGAATCTCGGGGCGAATGTGACTGAATCGATTGTGGAGGAACGTTTCAAGGGTGGACCGTATAAGGACATAGCCGATCTTACTTCAAGGATCAATCATCGCGATCTTAACCGCAAGGCCATGGAAGCTCTAATAAAATCCGGGGCGATGGACTCCCTCGGCATAGAGAGAGCCGCAGCCTTGGCCAGCCTCGACGAAATATCGAAAATATCCAACAGTCTAAAGAGGGCCAATGGCAGTTCGCAAATAGGGTTGTTCGGGGCTGAGAAGCCGACTGTCAAGATAAAAATGGCTGAGGTGGCTCCGGCCACGCGGACACAACGCTTAGCTTGGGAGAAGGAACTCCTCGGACTTTATATAACCGACCATCCATTGAAAAAGTATGCTGGCGTGCTCGCTTCCAAGGGTTACAGTCCGATACAAGATATAGCCGAGGAACAAAATGAGAAGAAATTGCTTAAAACATACGGACTGATAACAAAGATAAATAGGGTCGTCACTGGGAATGGGGATACGATGCTCTTTGCTAAGATCGAAGATTTGAGCGATACTATAGAAGTATTGGTGTTCTCCGACACGTTGAAGAAGAAACCGGCTATCTGGACTGAGGGAAATACTATAGCTCTGACCGGACACATCTCAAAGCGGAATGGTGATACAAAATTGATATGTCAGGAAGCGGCAGGTCTCAATCTATAGAAAACATAAGACATTCTCTGGCCCATCTTCTTGCTGCCGCCGTACTGAAGAAATTCCCCGATGCAAAGTTAGCCATAGGGCCGACCATAGACAATGGTTTCTACTATGATTTCCTGCTCTCCCGAAGTCTGACGCCGGAGGATCTCAGGGAATTCGAAAAGACAATGAAGAACTTGGTCAAGAAGAACCTCCCCTTCTCCGGGAAAGAGGTGTCCTTGGCGGAGGCCAATAAGTTATTCTCCGACCAACCGTTCAAGCTCGACCTAATAAAAGATCTTTCAGCCGAGGCGATGAAGCTTACCGTCTATAATACCGGCGACGTGTTTATGGATCTGTGCCGCGGCGGCCACGTTGATAATACCAAAGAAATACCATTGGACGGGTTCAAGTTGGATAAAATAGCCGGAGCATACTGGCGCGGCGACGAGAAAAATCCGATGCTGCAGCGCATCTACGGACTGGCTTTCGCCTCCAAGGGGGAACTGGAGGAATACCTTAAGCTACGCGAAGAAGCCGAGAAGCGCGACCATAAAAAACTTGGCTCCCAACTTGACTTGTTTACGTTCAGTCCGCTGGTCGGACCGGGGCTGCCGCTGTTTCTGCCGAAAGGAATGATCATACGCAGCGAATTGGAGAAGTTTATACGCGAGGAGAAGGAGAAACGGGGTTATAGCTTTGTCTGGATACCCCATATAGCCAAAGCCGATTTATACCGCAAGAGCGGTCACTTTGGTAAATATGACGCGATGATGCCGATCATGCATACGGACGACGGGGATGAATACGTATTAAAACCGATGAACTGCCCGCATCATTTCGAGCTATACAACTCCAGGCCACACAGCTACAAAGATCTGCCTTTTCGCATAGCCGAGAACACCACGGTCTATCGCAACGAGAAAAGCGGAGAGCTGTCTGGACTTACCCGCGTAAGGTCCCTGACACAGGATGATACCCATCATATGGTCCGTCACAGCCAAATCGAGCCAGAAATAGAGATGATTCTGAGCCTGATGGATAAAGTATATCAGACCTTCGGCTTCTCCGATTACAAGGTGCAGATATCGGTCCGCGATCAGAAACACCCCGAGAAATATTTCGGGGACAGCGACCTGTGGAGTAAATCGGAGAATATCCTGCTCAAGGCGGTAAAGGGATGGGGACGCCCGTACACGGTAGAAGAAGGTGAAGCCGCATTCTATGGACCGAAGATAGACATAATGACTAAGGACTCCCTGGGTAGGACGTGGCAACTGACCACGGTGCAGCTAGACTTCAACCAACCGGAGAACTTTGATATGAGCTATACTGATGAGAGCGGCAAGAAAACTAGACCAGCCGTATTGCATGTTGCCATACTCGGATCGATAGAACGGTTTATGGGCATACTTATAGAGCACTTCGCCGGTGTATTCCCCCTCTGGCTTGCGCCAGTACAGGCAACCGTACTCGCCGTGGGCGAGAAGTTCTCAAAATACGGTGGGGAGGTGTATGACAAATTAACCGCCCACGGTATCCGCGCGGAATGGAGCGAGCCCACAGAGTCGTTGGGTAAACGCATTCGAGAGGCGGAACTGATGAAGGTGCCGTATATCGTCGTCGTAGGCGAGAAGGAGGATAAAGAAGGTACCGTTTCCGTACGTAGCAGAAAAGACAAGGAGCAGGTAGTGATGAAACTGGATGAATTTATTGACCGGTTGAAACGTGAGATAGGGGAAAAAACTTATTGAAATAAAAGTGGGTTCTACTCGACGCAACGGGACGAATAGAACCCACGGTGGCGGTCGGCTCGGTAAAGCCGACGCGAAGTCAGTTTTTTGGACTCTTGCTGTTGTCCAAGCCCAGCGTAATTGGCCCGGTACTTTTCTTCCGCCGTCGGATGACGGCGACAAGGCCCAAAAGAGCAACGACCAGGACCACTGCGATAAGCCAGTATGGCATGTGGATTCACCTCCTTCTGCCATAGATTGACTTCCCTTGGGAATGTACCAAATCTATGGAACAATAATATGATAGTATTGTCAAATGAAAAACAAGAATAAGGTTGTGGTCGTAGTGGGGCCGACCTCAAGCGGTAAATCAGGTCTGGCGGTCGCCTTGGCAACAAAAATCGCTTCGGAGAGCTGGCGGCATAAATCGGGCATACGGGGAGCCGAGATTATCTCGGCTGATTCGCGACAAATATACCGCGGACTGGACATAACCAGCGGGAAGATAACCAGAAAAGAAATGCGAGCTGTTCCACATCATATACTAGGAATAACATCGGCACGGAAGATTTTTACCGCCGCCCAATATCAGAAAATGTCCGATAAGATAATAAGGGATATACTGGCCAAACGAAAAATACCGATAATATGCGGCGGCACGGGCTTCTATATCGATACGCTAATCAATAATCTCCAGCTCCCGGCAGTTCCGCCCCAGCGTGACTTACGCGATAAGCTGGACAGATTGAGCACGTATAAACTATTCGAGAAGCTAAGGAGATTAGATCCGCGAAGAGCCGCCAATATAGACAGATACAACCGACGGCGACTTATAAGGTCGTTAGAAATAGTACTGACTACGGGCAGACCCCTTCCCGATATTCAAAAGATCACTAAGTATGATGTCATTAAGATAGGCATAGACTTATCGCCGATTAGATTGAAGAAGCGGATCAACCTAAGACTAGACAAGAGGTTGCGAGCCGGCTTGGTTGAAGAAATAATCAAACTACACAAACACGGAGTAAGCTGGGAACGTTTGGATAATCTGGGCTTAGAGTGCAGGTATGCCTCGAGATACCTGCGGGGACTCGTGTCGCACGAAGAGATGAGACTGAATATGCAGAAGGAGATCTGGCATTACGCCAGGCGCCAGACGACTTGGTTCAGGAAGGACAAAAATATTATTTGGATAGACGATCCTCGAAAAGCCTACGCAAAACTGCGGGATTTCCTCTTCCCTTAAGCTCGCCCATCGCCCTCCCAACAAGAGCTTCTATGGCGGCTGTCTTACCGCTCTTATAATCGCTGACCGTCTTCGGGGTCGAGGCTATGACCTTATCCACCGTCTTGAGAAGCTCATTCTCACTATGTATTTGGCCGAGGTCGTCACTGGCGAGCATCTCATGTGGATCGAGACCTCTCTCCAGCATTTTGGGTAGCATATCTTTGGCTGTCCGGCTGGACAATTTACCGCTGCTAATTAGTGACGCTAGATGGGCGAAGTTTGCCGGAGAAATTTTTTCTCTGATAACCGTAATGTCCGTCTGATTCTTCTGTATAAGGCCCTTCAAGTCAGTAAGGATATAGTTCACCAAAAGCTGGATCGCTTGGCTCGATGCATTGCCGCTAGACTCATCGGCGGTTAAGAGCTCTGAGGTTGCTTCCTCAAAATACTGAGCTATATCCAGATTTTCTGTGACCAACCCGGCTTGTTCCACGCTTAAGCCATACTCCTGCATAAATCGACTGCGCTTGGCCTCAGGCAATTCAGGTAGGTTGGCTTCAAGCTCGGCTACCTCCTCGCTGTCTATCAATAGCGGCGGCAGATCCGGTTCAGGCATGTACCTATAATCATGAGCTTGCTCTTTGAGGCGCTGGGAAAAGGTAAGTCCCTTCTCGTCCCAGCCGCGCGTCTCCTGAATAACCTTACCCCCCTTCTCAAGCACTTCGGTTTGTCTCTTTATCTCGTAAGTGATGACATCACGGACGGACCTGAAAGAGTTAAGATTCTTTATTTCTACCTTGGTTCCCAACTCCGCCCCCGGTTTCGCCACGGACAAGTTGGCCTCAACCCTCATTTGCCCTTTCTCCATGTCAGCGTCGGATGCCCCTAGGTAGCGTAGTATCGACTGAAGCTCTTTAGCGAATTCCAGAGCTTGTTCGGCCGACTTTATGTCCGGCTCGGTCACAAGTTCCATCAGCGGCACGCTGGAGCGGTTGAAATCAACATAACTGTGGTTCTGATCCTTGATATTGGTTCCCGGCAACTGATGCGACAACCTACCCGTATCCTCTTCAAGGTGTATGCGCGTCAGGCGGACTCCTTTCAGCGAACCTCCGACCACTAAAGGTTCATCGTACTGGCTGATCTGATAGCCCTTGGGCAAATCCGGATAGAAATAGCTCTTGCGGTCGAATTTAGACAAGTGTGGGATCTTTCCGCCCAAAGCTAGTCCCACCGATATGAGTTTCCTAACCGCTTCTCTATTGATTGTCGGCAACGCGCCAGGATGACCCAGACAAACCGGACATATATTTATATTAGGACGATGCTCATCGGGGTCGTTTAGGCAATCGCAAAACATCTTGGTGCGCGTTTTAAGCTCGGCATGGATTTCTAGGCCTATGGTAGGTGAGAAGTCAGACATAAGACTATTTAATCATTCCTCCCACTATTTTCCAAACTTTATCATGCACTTCGTCGATGGTTAACAGACGGCCGTTATCGAAACATTCGATAACCGTAAAGTCCTTGGGGAACAATATGGACAGCTCCCGGTAAACCTCCTCCGTACGCCTAAGGTGGCCTATATCCGATTCGTGCAAATCCCTCTTTCTTCCCCCTATATACTTACGCTCAGCTTTCTTATCCACTAGCTTTTGAGCGACCTCCGCTGGCACATGAAGAATGATGTTAAGATCCGGTTTCGGAATCCGATTTATGGCGTATTCCAATTCATAATTCCATTGAAAGTACTTCTCACGCTCTCCCTTATCGGAGAATTTTGATCCCTGATGACCAAGGTTGGAAGCCACATAACGATTAGAGACGACCATCCTGCCTGACTCGACTGCCGCGCGAATCTGCGGAGCGGCCGCATAACGATCCAGGGCATAGAATAAAGAGGCCGTCTTCGGCCCGACTTCTTCGAGTTTTCCGAACCCGCCTCTTAGATATTCGCTGACGAACCAGCAAGAGGGTTCGCTGTATCTGGGGAAGTCGAACGAAGCAACGTCATGCCCCTCATCCTTAAGTCGTCTGACCAGAAGTGCGGTTTGTTCTCCCTTGCCCGAACCGTCCGTCCCCTCAATCACAATGAATTTGCCCTTAGCCATGCTGACTAGATTATAGGGCATTAAAATGGCCTGAGCTAACTCAGGCCATCTAGTTGCGATCCGTATCGCTTACACTATATCTATTCCCATAGAACGGGCGGTTCCGGCTATAATCTTCTCCGCCGCATTAACGTCATTGGCGTTCAAATCGCTCATCTTCCTCTCTGCTATCTTACGCAGATCCGTTTTAGTTATCTTGCCCACCTTCTGTTTGTTTGGCACAGCCGATCCTTTGTCGATCCCAGCGGCTTTTCTGAGCAGATCGGAAGCCGGGGGCGTTTTGAGCTTGAAGGTGAATGTCCTGTCCTCATAGATCGTTATTTCAGCCGGCACGATATCGCCTCCCATATCTTTCGTCGCTTCGTTGAACTTAATGCAGAACTCTTGAATATTGACGCCGTGCTGACCCAAAGCCGGGCCTATCGGTGGTGCGGGATTAGCTTTACCAGCGGCAATTTGTAGTTTTAGTACTGTTTTTACTTTCTTTGCAGCCATTTTCCAAATTTAACTTATCAAGCTTAGAATAGATCCGTCTAAATTGCAAAATCCTACACCTTCTTTATCTGTAGAGAATCGAGTTCTACCGCGGTATCGCGACCGAAGACAGGAACCATAACCTTGACCCGACCGCGTTCCTCGTCGACCTCCGAAACTCTGCCGTCATAGTCCTTAAACGGCCCGTCGGTTACCCTGACCAGGTCCCCAACGCGTAGATCAACCCTGAACTTAAGCTCGCCGCCGCTCATCCTGTTCATTAGCGATTCGACTTCCTCATAGGAAAGAGGTGTGGGTTTGGTGGGGTCTGCGCCGACGAAACCCGTGACCCTCGGCGTATTGCGGACGACATACCAAGAACCCTCATCTAGGATCATTTCAACAAGAACGTAGCCTGGGTATATTTTCTCTTCGATGGTAAGGCGCTTACCGTTCTTTATCTTTATCTTCTTTTCCTTAGGGACTATAACCTTGAAGATCTTGTCCTCTACGCCCAGAGATTCAATACGCTGCTTTAAATAGCGGGCGACGGCGTCCTCGTATCCGGCATAGGTATGCACGGCGTACCATTGCTTCAATCCCTGCTTATTAGACTCCTCCAAGACCTTTTTCTTAACGGCCATGTTTATATTTATTGTCCGATCAGGTGACCCAACGAAGTAAGGAAGATATAGTCCATGGCACCCAAGAAGATGGCCGTGGCGGCAGAGATAGTGATAACAATAATAACCATCCTGATGGTCTCCTTCCTCGTCGGCCAGTTAACATGCTGAAGCTCCTGCCGAGATTCCCTTAAAAACGAGTTTAGTCGCTGAAACATATATAAAAGCTTTACAACAGTATCTCAAATATGCCCTATAAATCAAGATTCGACACAAGATGACCCTGGGTCATTATGAAATGCTTTCTAGGCATTACATCGGTGCCCATCAGGATGTCGAACATGTGATCCGCTTCCCTGGCATCATCTACCGTAACTCTAAGAAGGGTTCTGTGTGCGGGGTGCATGGTGGTCTCCGACAGCTGATCCGGGTTCATCTCGCCCAGGCCCTTATAACGTTGTACGTTCGGGTTCGCGGCTTTGCTTTCCTTGGCCAGCTTGTTCTTTTCCTCGTCACTCCAGGCGTATTGTACGGTCTTCCCGGACTGTATCCGGTACAGGGGCGGTTGAGCAATATAAAGGTATCCGCCCTCTATTATCTGCGGGAAGTGTCTGTAGAACAGGCTCAGTAACAGGGTCCTAATATGGGCGCCGTCCACGTCGGCATCGGTCATGAGTATTATCTTGTGGTATCTAAGTTTGCTTATGTCGAAATCCTCAGCTATAGCCGTACCTAAGGCGACAATAAGGGCGGTGATCTCCTTGTTGACCAGCATCTTGTCCAAGCGGGCTTTCTCCACGTTAAGTATCTTGCCGCGGAGAGGCAGGATAGCCTGGGTCCGTCGATCTCTGGCCATTTTGGCGCTGCCGCCAGCAGAGTCTCCTTCGACTATAAACAGTTCCGAATCTTCGGCCTTACGGGACTGGCAATCGGCTAACTTTCCGGGAAGGGTTAGTCCATCTAAGACTCCTTTACGCAATATAGTCTCCTTGGCAACCTTGGCCGCCTTGCGAGCCTTTGCCGCCAACAGACATTTAGCCATTATATGTTCGGCGTCGCTCTTGTACTTATCCAGAAACTCCCTGAAGCTGGTGTTCATCACCGTCTCCACCGCTGTGCGCGCCTCGGGATTGCCGAGTTTGGCTTTTGTCTGGCCCTCGAACTGAGGATTGGCCAGTTTTATGGAGACTATCGCCGTCAACCCCTCCCGTACATCCTCGCCGGTGAGGTTCTCATCTTTCTCCTTTATGTAGTTGTTGCTCCTGGCATAATCGTTTAGTGTCCTAGTTAAGGCGGACTTGAAACCGGTTAGGTGCATGCCGCCCTCCGGATTCTGGATATTGTTGGCGAAGGCCAGTTCATTTATTTCAATGCCATCTGTATAACAGAGGGCTATCTCGACGGCTATTCCGTCGCTCTCTCTTTCCGTATAGAAGACGTGATTCTGGATAGGCTTATCGCCGTCTGAATCCATATAGTCCAGAAAGGACCTTATACCCCCCTCGAAGCAGAATCCGTAATAGAATGGCGTCTCTGACCGCAGGTCGGCAAAGTCTATTTTTATGCCTTTGGTGAGAAAGGCTTGCTGTCTCAGATATTCCAATACCCGTTTACGATCGAAGGATATCTCTTTAAAAATCTCGGGGTCTGGTGAGAAAGTAACGACGGTACCGTTCTGATTGCATTTACCCTCCTCCTTAACTTTATATTTTGGTATGCCTCGAGCATATTCCTGAACGTAGCGCTTTCCTTCACGACATACCTCTACCTTAGTTTCAATAGAAAGGGCATTAACCACTGATACGCCTACGCCGTGCAGTCCCCCAGAAACCTTGTATGACGCGTTACTAAATTTCCCGCCGGCATGCAGTGTGGTCAAGACGGTCTCGAGGGCGGATTTCTTGGTGTGCGGGTGTATGTCGACCGGGATACCGCGACCGTCGTCCTTGACCTGGACGCTCTTGCCGTCAGGTAACAGGGCAACATCCACTTTCTTGGCAAATCCGGCCATCGCTTCATCAATGGAGTTGTTGACCACCTCCCAAATGAGGTGGTGTAGACCGTCCGGTCCCGTAGAACCTATATACATACCGGGGCGCTTTCTGACCGGCTGCAGGCCCTCTAGAACCTCAATATCTTTAGCTGTATAGGAGTCTTTAGCCATATAAAAAGCCTTCTTTCAAGGCGTTGTAATTATACCCCTTTAGAGGGCTTAGAACAAGCCGCTTTTATCTAACCTTCAGGTTAAATCGGCCGCTTAAATACTTGATTATTTGGGTCAGCTTGTTGTTCGCCTCGTCGTTGGTCAAAGTACGATTCGCAGACCTGAAAACTATCCTAAAGGTGAAGTGTGTCGGGTCGAGATAATCGATAAGATCTATGTTCTCAATGTCACCGACTCCGGCTATGCCTATGGCGTCGATTATGTCCCCCACCTTGACCTTATCGGAGACGACAAGCGAGAGATCCCTAGCAACCGCTGGATATTTGGGTAGCGGCTTGAATTCGTTCTCGCTGCTTGCCAACTTGAGCAACGCCCCCAAATTCAGTTCTGCGTAGGACCGTTTACGATTGTAAGCGGAGATGAAACCCAAAACCGCCTTGCCAGATTCAACAAGCAAGGAGTTCCTATGTGGAGTAAATATAAAATCGATGATCCCTATCCGTTCCAACATCGTCTGGATGACTCCCTTAATCTCCAACAGTGATTCGCCGCTTTGCAAGTGAACCGCCAGTCCCAGATGCAACTCCTCTTTCGGAACCCAGACATTACCTATCTCGAAGAAACGCAGATTGTCCTGCAATACCTCGTTGCTATCCACATTGCCAGACAGTCCAGTTATCAATTCGGAGCGCAGGAGCCTCATATCGTTGGAGATGGGGTTCTCCACTTCCAACGCATCCGAATTTCTGACTGGCAGGAAATCAGAAGCAGCGGCCCGTTTGCCTATGAAGGTGTAATTATATGTCTCAAAGAACCCTAGGGAGGAGAGAATAATCCGTATCTCGTCCTTTACTGGGATGACATCGTCCGTCTCCGAAGGAGCCAGTCCGACAAGCGGCCTACGCGGGGCAAGCTTGTCATAGCCGTGCAGCCGGGAAACCTCTTCAACCAAATCCTCAAAGATGGTTATGTCATCCCTCAATACCGGCACCTCAACAATGAACCTGTCGGTGGACTTTTTATTCATGGTTATACCGAAACCGAGACGCTTCAGGTAACCGATTACGGTCTTGACCGACAAATCCGAGCCTATTATGCTGTTGTGCTTAGCCACGTCGAACTCAATCATTTCCCTGCTGGGCAGCTTCTTATGGACATCCTTGGAATCCATCATCCTTGCGTCCAATATTTCTGCCAGGAGCACGCTGGCCCTGTCCATTCCAACCTCAGCCAGATACGGAGATAACTCGTGGGCGAAACGAAGCGAGGCATCAGTTGCCAGGCCCAGCTTGCGAGACGTAACATATACCATACTGCCGCTGAATGTAGCCGCTTCCACGATTATAAACCTGGAATATCTATCAACTTCGGCCGTCTTCCCGCCTTTTATGCCCGCTATGGCCAGCGGTTCTTTATTATTGGCTATGACCAAAGTGCTCGGATCCAGGGAATAAGTCACGTTGTCGAGCGTGGTTATCTTCTCTCCTTTACTGGCCTTACGGACGATTATCTCACGACCAAACTTATCGGCGTCGAAAGCGTGCAACGGCTGGCCAGTTTCAAGCATCACGTAATTCATGATGTCGACCACTGCATTTATCGGTCTTAGTCCGCAGGAAACAATAGCTTTCTTAATCCACGCTGGGGATGGCCCGATTTTCCTCAACTCGAAGTACCGAGCCATATAGCGTGGACAACCTTCCGGATCACTGACTCTAACTTTGATTGCCCCTATGTTTTGGGGGATATTTACCAGTTTCTTTTCCGGTATCTTCTTGCCTATATTAAATATGGCCGATGCTTCTCGCGCTATTCCCCAATGAGAGGCGGCGTCCGAGTAGCGATTTAGGACCTTGATCTCAATCGTGTCCCCCTTTACTTCCTCGGCTTCGAATGCTTTCATGCTAAACTCATCAACAAGCTTGTTCTTCGGAGGAAGCGCAGGCACAAATTTTTTCAGTAGAGAATAGGAGAATTTCATGCCATCAGAACTGTCTAAGGAATCTTATGTCATTAGAGTAGAACATGCGTATATCAGGGATGTTGTACTTAATCATCGCTGGCCTCTCGATACTCATCCCAAAAGCGAATCCCTGCAAACCTCTTGGGTTAAGGTGGGCGGCTTCGAAAACTTTGGGGTGTACCATCCCCGCGCCCAATATCTCCAACCACTTACCTCTAGATTTTATATCAACTTCAACCCCTGGCTCCACGAACGGGAAATAACTCGGACGCAGACGACACTGGACCCGTTCCTTGAAGAACCTGTGGAAGAATTCTTCTATAACGTACTTGAAATTGGCTAAGCTTATATCCTTACCGACCATAAGGCCTTCCAGTTGGTAGAAATTTATCTCATGCGAAGTATCAGTGGCCTCATACCTAAAAACGCGTCCAGGGACGATTATCTGAAATGGGGGCTGGTGCGTCTCCATATAGCGGATCTGCACTGGACTGGTGTGGGTCCTTAAGAGTAAGCGAGACCTTCGTTCGCCTTTCTTCCCCTTTATCCAGAAGGTGTCCCACATCTCCCTAGCCGGATGATTGGGCGGGATATTAAGGGCATCGAAGTTGTAATACTCAGTCTCCACTTCTGGGCCATCAACTACGGAAAAGTTCATGGAGGTAAATATGTCACGCATCTCGTTCTCGATTAGCGTCAGCGGATGGAGGTGTCCTATTGGCGGTCGTTTGCCTGGTCGCGTCACGTCGATGTCCAGTTCGGCAGATTCTTCTGAAAACTCACGCGATTTGAACGAAATCATATCCTCTAGCTCTTTTTTTAGGAGTTGAGCTTCCGGTCCGATGACACGCCGCTCATCCACCGATATGTCTTTGAGCGACCTCAATATTGCGTTTATGCCGTCACCGCGACCAAGATATTTTATCCTGAAACGCTCCAGTCCATCCCCGTTTTTTATTCCCTGCATCTCATCGAGAGCTTGCTGGCGGATTTTCTTTATCTGTTCGGGCAACTTAGAATCCATGGTAATAACAATATTCTAGAAGATACGCAAATCTTTGACAACGCATATTTGCGGCACTAGAATTTAGTCGCTCGCAAGAGATTATCGGTCGCGGGGTAGAGGAACGGTACCTCGGAAGCCTCATAAGCTTCAGGAGTGGGTTCGACTCCCGCCCCCGCAACAAATTCAAACTAAATATTGGTGGCTATTGGCCCACACGGGACGGTTTTAGCCTCTACCGGCACCTGTTTGACAAATGCTCTTATTTATCGTATCTAATCGGTAAGGTCGATGGCGGTCTAATTAACTAAATTGAGGACCGACATCAAGTCGGTTCTTTTAAAATCTATGTCGAGAGATAAGGTTTTGGTGCTGATAGACAACCAGAATTTATACTACCCATGCAGCAAAGAGATACCTGACAGACTCCTGGATTACCGTAAATTGAAGGACTTCCTAGTAAGCGACAGAAGCCTGTTCAGGATAGTTGCCTTCGTCGTGGATGACGGGACACATAATTCAGATAAATTCTTCAAAGCCCTGCAAAAAATTGGGATCGAGCTAAAAACGAAGAATCTGAAGATCTTCGGCGATGGTAAGAAGAAGGGTGATTGTGATGTCGATATAACAGTGGAGGCTATGCGTGATGCCGGAAGAGTTGATACGGTGGTCTTGGTAAGCGGTGACGAGGATTTTGTGCCACTGGTCAGGGAACTTCAGAGACTTGGTAAAAAAGTCGAGGTGGTCAGCTGGGAAAGTAGTATATCTCAGGGATTGTGGCGTGTAGCCGACAAGTTTTATAACTTGTCGGAGTGGAAACTTAAAATAAGTATTCTCCACAATAACGTCGATGGCGTATAAAACAAACAAAATAAGGGCGGGGCTCGCCCTTATTTTTGTTACTGTGCCGATGGGAGGAATCGGACCTCCTTCCGAGCTTTATGAGGGCTCTGCTTTACCATTAAGCTACACCGGCAAACTATATTTAAGCAGTTCAATTTTGCTCTATCTCCTGCTCCCAATGCAAGTATGGCGCACATGTGATAAATTGTAGCTGATGAAAATTGCTATCTTAGGATTCGGGAGAGAGGGTCGGTCATTGTACAGATACTTAAGCAGGCATAAATCCAGGCAGAATATTACGGTGCTCGACCGTAAGTTCGATCCGAACTATCTCGATAAGTTGGATCAATTCGATGTGATATACCGTTCTCCAGGAATACCGTATAACCTACCAGAGATACAACGGGTCATCAAGAAGGGAGTAAGGTTATCCAGCGCAACCGAATTATTTTTTGAGAAAGCTAAGGGAAAGATAATCGGCGTAACCGGCACCAAGGGCAAGGGAACAACTTCAGCCCTGATTTATAAGATCCTCAAAAACGATGGGCGTGATGCTTATCTCGCCGGTAATATCGGCAGACCGGCTATAACCATACTCAACCGTCTCAGGAACGACTCCGTAACCGTACTCGAATTATCGAGTTTCCAGCTTCAGGATCTGCGCTTCTCGCCCGACATAGCCGTAGTATTGAGCATATTTCCAGATCACATGGACTTACATAAGAATTTGCGCGAGTATTTCGAGGCCAAAGTTAGGATAACTAAGTTCCAGACTAAAAGAGATACCGTCGTTTATGCTGCAGGCAACGGATACGCGGAACGAATAGCCAAGGCCAGCCGCGGCCGGAAAGTGAGGGTAGACGCCGATGGGTCTTCGACAATAAACCCGAGCGAACTGAAGATACGGGGTCATCATAATTTCCTAAACGTATCCGTGGCCGCCGCGGTCGGCGGGGAAATGCATGTTCCAGAAGAAGTGATACGGAAAACGATCGTAAGTTATCGGGGACTTCCCCTCCGCTTGCAGTATATAGGGAAGATCGGCGAGAGAAGGATCTATAACGATTCGGCTTCGACCAATTCCCTAACCACTGTCGCCGCAATCGATGCCTTCAGTGAACCGGCGGTAATTATAATGGGCGGGAGAGACAAGAATTTGGACTTCGGTCCTGTAAGGAAAGCGCTTCACCGATCAAGCGTTGAGTCGGTAATCGTATATGGGGAATGCCGCCGAAAGATAGCCAACTCCATAAGAGGGACTAGGCCGATTAAAATAGTGGACGGCAATCTAGAAAAAGCGCTGAAGGCGGCTCTGACTGCAGCCAAAATCGCTGACAATATCGTATTCTCTCCGGGCGCGACCAGCTTCGACATGTTCCGCGACTATCAGGAACGGGGCGAGAAATTCAACGGAATTGTAAAAAGACTTGCTCACCATTATACTTACACAAAGTAAAAAGATGCAGCCGTAGTGTAGCCTGGTTAACACGTCTCCCTGTCACGGAGAAGATCACCGGTTCAAATCCGGCCGGCTGCGCCAATATAAAACCGCCCAATCGGGCGGTTTTAATCAATTTCGTTCATAGTACTGACCCAACCCTAGAATATCGGCTTCGTGCCACGACTTACCGATGAGTTGGAACCCCACCGGCAATTTACTCTCCCTGCCCTTAACCGGTATCGATATTCCAGGCAGTCCAGCTAGGTTAGGCGGTATGGTAAATATATCCGACAAATACATCTGCAGGGGGTCGGATGTCTTCTCGCCAATTTTAAATGGCAGCGATGGTGTAACGGGAGTGAGGATAACGTCCACATCCTTAAACGCCTTATCAAAATCTTGTCTTATGAGCGACCTCACCTTCTGGGCCTTGGCATAGTAAGCGTCATAATAACCAGCGGAGAGAACGAATGTTCCCAATATAGAGCGGCGCTTTGATTCTGGACCAAAGCCGCTTCCGCGATCCTGGTAATAAAGATTAAGAAGATTGCCCGTATTAGCACGGTCACCGTAGCGTATGCCGTCATAACGTGCCAAGTTCGTGCTTACCTCCGCAGGCATGATTATGTAATAGACCGACAGGGCATACTTGGTATGAGGCAAGTGTATCTTCTTGACTCTAATCTTAAGAGACTCGAATCTCTTTATTGTCTCCTGAATAGCAGAACTGACGTCGGCGTCCATACCCTCAATGAAATACTCCTCCGGGACGCCAACCTTCAGTTCGCGTAATTTATCGAAATCTGGACTTAGCAGCTCATTGCCGTACTTGCTGTGCACGCTAGTAGCATCATTAGCATCATAACCAGCTATTTCCCTGAACAGAATAGCCGTATCTTCAACCGTTTTACAGAACGTACCAACCTGGTCCAAACTCGAGGCCATAGCTATCACCCCGTAACGCGAAACGGCTCCGTAGGTCGGCTTCATGCCCACTACTCCGCAGAAAGCCGCTGGCTGCCGTATAGAACCACCCGTATCGGTTCCTAGGGCGGCAATGGCCATGTTTGCGGCCACAGCTGCGGCTGATCCGCCAGAAGAACCGCCGGGAACCCGCGACAGGTCGTGAGGATTCTTCGTGACTTTGAAGGCTGACTGCTCAGTAGAACTGCCCATAGCAAACTCATCCATATTCGTTTTGCCTAGGAATATGGCGCCGGCCGACTTCAGTCTCCTTATCACTCCAGCATCATAAACGGCTATGTAATGTTCCAATATCTTCGAAGCGGCGGTGGCGGGCATACCCTCAATTAGTATTATGTCCTTTATGGCCATGGGTAGGCCGGCCAGCTGCGGCAATCTGTCCCCTGCGGCCAGCGCCTTATCTACCTTATTTGCCGCGTCCATAGCCCCCTTCTTATTCAAGGAAAGATAAGCGTCGATCTCCTTATCACGTACATCAATATGGTCGAATAGAGACTTAACAACCTCCTGAGCGCTAAACTGCTTGTTACCCAACCCCTCCCGGAAACTCTTTATAGTCAACTCCTCCGGTTTAATCATCAATCAAATATTTTAGGTACTCTCAAGAACCCGTCCTTCTCGTCCGGGAAGCTGGCTGCCCCCTTACCGCAATCGGAGAATTCGCCGGGTTTGTCTTCACGGTATGCATTGCGCAGATCCGTTCCGCCGGTCATAGGAGCGATGTCTTTCGTGTCGACCTCCTTTAGTTCCTCTACGTACGCCAAGACATCCCTCAGCTCCTTAGCGAATCTGGTTTTCTCTTCCTCAGTCAGCTTTATCCGCGCCAAGCGCGCATAATACTCGACGTCGAATTCCATAACTACTTAATCATACCCAAAAATTCCTTTTCGTCGATAATCTTAACTCCCAGTCCCTTGGCCTTATTAAATTTAGATCCGGGTTCAGTTCCAGCCACGACATAATCGGTGTTCTTGCTGACGGACTCGGCGGTATCGCCCCCCAACGACCTAATCCTGTCCTTGGCCTGTTCGCGAGTCATGGAATTGAGCGTACCGGTAAGGACGAAAGTCAGCCCGCTCAATTTAGCACCCCTGGCTGTAGCTTCCTTGGTCAATTTTATGCCAGCCTTGGTAAATCCGTTCAGTAGGGTTCCGTTACCTTTAGCCTTGAACCACTCGACTATACTTGAAGCTACCTTAGGACCTATATCGGGTATGTCTTGCAGATCCTCGACCGATAACGAGTTGAAAATTTTATATAAATCGTTAGGGACCTTTAGCGCCGATCTTCTGGAGACAAAGGCAGCCAGGGCCCGTGCGGTCTCCTCGCCGACGTGAAGGATCCCTATGGCGTAGATGAATCTGGGTAGGGTAACTTTCTTCTTGCCGTCTATTTCCGCTATCAGATTCTTGGCCGATTTATCGCCGAACCTTTCCAGCGCAGCTATATCGCCCTCGTTCAATGAGAAGAAGTCGACCGCATTGTTTACCAAGCCTTCGTCCAAGAAGCGGTCTATTACCTTTGGACCCAGTCCCTGTATGTCCAGAGCGGACCGCGATACAAAGTGGCGCAGGGACTCGCGCAGCCTGGCCCCGCACAGCCGGTTGGAACAACGGTGGATCGCGCCCTCTCTTACTACCTTGGAACCGTCTATCGGGCATTTCTCCGGCATCCTGAAACTCTTCTCGCGGCCGGTGCGCAATTCTTTGAGGACTTTGGTTACCTGCGGGATTACGTCCCCAGCTCTGCTTACGATAACCGTATCCCCTATCTTGAGGCCCAGACGCTCGATCTCATCGGAATTGTGCAGGGTGGCATGAGTGATCGTAACACCGCCAACATTCACGGGGCGCATCACCGCCACCGGCGTAAGGGCTCCGGTTCTTCCAACCTGAACCCTTATCTCCTCAACCACCGTAGTCGCCTCGCGCGGCGAGAACTTATAGGCTATGGCCGCCCTAGGTGATTTACCAATGACTCCCGCATCGCCGAATACCTTATTATCGTTGACTATTATCACCAGGCCGTCGATCTCATATTGCAAGTGATCGCGGTGTTTGCCCCAGTATTCCTGAAGATCAAATATCTCCTGCAACGAATGGACCAGTTTATTGTTTGGGTTGGTCTTGAACCCGATTTTTCTCAGATAGGCGTGCTCCTCTTCGTGATGTTTCTGCCTTATGTCGGTTATAACCGCGTATTCAAATGAGTCCATCCTCCTTGATTCTGCGATCTTAGGATTAAGCTGGCGAATCGATCCGGCGGCGATGTTCCTAGGATTGGCGTATAACTTGCCACCGTTCTTTCCCTGTTCCCTGTTTATCCTCTCAAATTCCCTCTTGGTCACGAAAATCTCCCCCCTTACCACCAGTCGCCTTGGCACTTCCGCTCCGGCGGCCGGTTCAAGCCTAAGCGGTATTGCCTCAACTGTGCGCAAATTCTGGGTTACGTCCTCGCCGATCTGCCCATCCCCCCTGGTCGACCCTCTGATAAACAGACCATCCTCATATTCGAGTTCGATGGCCAGGCCGTCTATTTTCAATTCCACGTAGAAATCTTGCTTAATCCTGTGCCCAAGATAGGTCTCCAAACGCTCGAACCAGTCATGTATGTCCTGCGGCGAGAAGGCATCATTGAATGACAGCATAGCCTGTTCGTGGCGCACTTTCTTGAATTCCGCCAGCGGTTTGCCGGCTACACGCTGGGTTGGCGAATCAGGCGTGACCAGTTTTGGGAACTGCTGCTCTGTGTCGAATAGCTCTTTCTTAAGCGCGTCCTCCGCTTCCGGCGAGATAAGCTCCTTGTTAAGAACAAGCCGCGAATAGCGGTATTTGTTGATAAGCTTCTTAAGGTGATCTATCCGTTCCTTGGCCTCCTTCGCGGTCATGTTGATGTGGCAAATTGGCTGAAGTCTATCTCGAAGGCGCGATTGGAACGTCCGGAGGTGCCGATCGATATGAAGCCGGTACCGGAGGGTGTGCTGGTGGTTGTGAATCTGGCGCCATTGGTTAAAGTGCCGTTGCTGCAGTCGAGGCTTGAATCCTTGGTCCATTGATATGAAAGACATTCCGTTCCGGCGTCAGCAGCAAAGATTGCCGCGCTGGAGTTCTTGACGTCCGTGACCTGCCGCAGCTCATATAGGGTAAGTAGCCCGGCTAGCGAAGTCGCGGCCATGACCACGCCCGCTACTATTATCGCCGTGAGCAGTATGACTTGTCCCTTGTTGCGTCTGGTTAACATGATTAGAAATTTCTGGCACTTACGGTCGTCTCAAGATAGGTATTTATATTGGAACTGGTCCCGCCCGACGTACTGGTGCTTACGGTCATAAGGATCGTTATCCGCGGAACGCCGGAGGTAAGATTTACCGGTATAAAGCTCAGGTCGCTTATATTAACCCCGGGCGGCGTTACCGGCTTGTAATCCGAATCCGTCTGACAGGTATCTATGCAACGAGCGACGGACTGATTGGACAGCTTGAAGCCGACGGTCGCATTCTCCTGTGCACTGCTGAATACTAGGTCATGGGCGATCCCCTGGCTGTTGACGTCGGGAGCCGTAAAATTGTAACCCGTACGGATATCCCTGGCCATTTGTTCTAACGCTTCGGAGGCGCTCTCATTATCAGCCGTTACGCTGTCGATAGTGCGCTGCGTACGAAGGGTCTGGATGAACACGGAGGTTGATAGAGAAACAAGAATTAGGAAGACGGCCATTGCGACCATCAGCTCTATGAGCGTGAATCCACTGCTGCTATTTGCCTTACCGGGTCCGTGATCCATTTTAACGCCAGTTATATAAATCATCTTCCAGTTTGACCGAGTCCTTTATGCCGCCGCTGTTGACCCAACCGACGACGGAGTCGACCTGCAGTTCATTGCCGGACAGCAGACTAGTCACGGTTACGGCCCTGGTGAAGGTGGTGTAGTTGCCGGTCTGATAGTTGTACGTGCCGGTGCTCGGATCGAACAATAAAGGCGTGTCCACCGAGAATGACTCTGGAGCGGTGCTGTCATACTGGACGGTGAAGGTGTAACTGCTCTGACCGCTTTGAATCAGCCCTGCATTCCATGCTGCCCCGCCCTTATAGGTATTCGTATCCACGATATTCTTAACTACCTCTATCCCCTCCGCCGCCAGGTAAGTCCCCACATATTGATTTGACGTGGTCCTACTCAATTCCAAGGACTGCGACAGCAAGGCGAATACGCCCAGCAGACTTATGGATATCACCCCCATGGCCACCATGGCCTCGATGAGCATCTGTCCCCTGTTGTTACCAACTGATCTGGCCGGCATTGTTTATAGTAACCTTGATGTTCTCTGAGGCGGCGTTGGTCATCTGCAGATCCACGCCTGCCTGGGTCACGGTGTTTGAGGTAGCGCCGTTGATGTATGTCTGGGAGTTGGGCGAGGTAAAGACAACGTCGGTCAGATCGCCATCGGGATCCTGTATAAATTGGAGTCTACCCGAGTCAATCACATATGAATCGAGCGATCCGGTCAGAAGGATATCCGTGCTCGAAGAGAAACTGTAATTGCTCCTATGGTCGCAGTCTGTGGATTCGCTCTCGAATATCGTCAGCGTATAGGCGGCGCGGTCGACGTGCACGCCAAAACCGCAGGTACTCAAACTAGAGGAATTGCCTCCCGACACGGTCGTAGAGTACTGAGCTAGAGCATCGGCTTTAGCTCTATTCAACAGCTGGACAACACTCTCTCTGGTAACCAGCAGGAATGTCTGCCGTCCGCTTTCGGAGGCATACCCGATCATTATCGACGACAATATAGCCAGGATTCCCAGCGTAACCAGCATCTCAATCAGGGTAAATCCCGCAGCAGAACAATCCGAAACTTGCAATTTAGATCTTAAACAGGTGGAAGTACGCATTAAGAATATCGTACCCCAAAAAGAAGACTAAGGTAATACCTACAACTATAAACGGGCCGAACGGGACGGCGTCCCGTCTGGACCTGCCGCGGAAGAGCATCAGCCCGCCACCGATTATAGCCCCGATAATGAAAGCGACGATGAGCGCGAGAGCTATATCGGGCCAGCCCATGAGCAATCCGGCGGCGGCGGCAAGTTTGACGTCTCCCAAACCTATCCCTCTGCCCAATGAAACGGCATAAATTAGCCCAATGAAGACCAAACCGAAAGCCAAACCTAGAAGAGTGTTTATAAGCAGGGAATTCCCGTAGAAGAGAAGCAGAGAATAACTGCCCAGAAAGCTGCCGCCGATGATTCCGTTGGCCAAGCCGAAGTCCCCCAAGCTCACGTGAATGAAGAACATAGCTACACCTAACAGACCCATGAATATACTAAGACTGTCCGGGATAATCTGCTGCCGGAAATCTATGATCGACACCAAAAGTAGGGTCAGAAAAGCTATCACCCATATGAATATCGGTAGGTACGGTTGATAGAAACGGCCGTAAAAGATTATCAAGCGATATGGTACGAGGACGAAAATCAAGCCTGACAGCAATTCCACTATCGGATATTGCCAGGAGATGCGCTGATGGCACGAACGGCAACGACCGCCCTGTATGATAAAAGACATGACCGGCAGCAGTTCGTACCAACGCAGGGTGTTGCCGCAATGCGGACAGTGCGACCTGCCGTAAATGTTGGCAAATATACCCTTACCATCTTCATAGCGGAGGGAAACTACGTTTAAGAAGCTGCCTACAGCCAGACCAAAAACAAATAGCAGTATGTAGAATACAGTCGTCAATGGATACTTTCTATTATCGGCCTAGGAACTTACGCAATAACTGTTGTTAGCGCTACCAGGTCCACACTGACAGACGCCCCCCGCGCCGTCACTGCCGGGGATATTCATTGACCCGTTTGTAGTGACACTGTTATTTATGACACTGTTGCTCTGTTCCAATATGGCACCGACAACATAACCAAGACCGTTATTGGTGGACTGATAACAGAAACTGTGCGAAGGTATGGGGTCCGCTGGGAATTGCGTGGTTACAGCCGCAGTCTTGGTCATCAAAGTCTGCAAGTCCTGCCATGTAGTAGGAGTATTGCCTAGAGTGCAATTACCACTAGCATCGACGTTGCCCGGGTAATATCCACACTTATTGAAGAACAATTCCAGGTAGTTCTGAATGTTTCTAAGGTCGCCTATTCTTAGGGTGTCTCTAGCCCTAGCCTGGAAACTACTCACGCTAGACAGAACTATACCTGCCAATATGGCGATGATCGCAATAACGATCAACATTTCGATAAGGGTAAAACCTCTATGTGATTTCATTTTTGTTTATTTTTTAAAACGTGTGCAATAGGTTATATATCGGTATAAGGATGGAAGCGAATAGCGCAGCGACCAACAGGCCAATCACAACCATTAATACCGGCTGTATTAATTCTACTAAATTGGCTACGGCATCATCAACCTCACGTGTGTAAAACGTAGCTACCTTCTCCAATAGGTCATCCAGGCGTCCTGTTGACTCGCCGACAGCGACCATTTGCGATACCAGCGGGGGGAAATACTCCACGTTCTTGACCAGTGACTGGGATAATAGCTCACCGCGCCTTATATCCTCGGCGGTCTGGTGAAGGGCGTCGCGATAGATCAAACTGCCTATAGTCTGCCCGGCAATTTCCAGGCTTTGGGCTATAGGAATGCCACCGCGGGTAAGCACGCTCACCGATTCGGCGAAGCGAGAGACGTATAACCGCTTAAGCAAACTGCTAACTACCGGCGTGCGCAGCAATATCTCGTCAGTCACTGCCCTACCTTCTTCCGTCCTCATGTAATCGCCTATGAAAGCAGCCAGGGCGACCACCGCGATTACGACGATGTACCACCAATTGGCCAGTATGTTGCCCGTATCAAGTATTATCTGCGTAAACAGCGGGGTTGCCACCCCAGCCTGATTGAATATCGGCTGAATCTGCGGCAAAACGACAATGGCCATTATCGCCGCGACGATTATGAAAAGCACAATCATAATCACCGGGTAAATCAACGCATTGTATATCTTAGAAGTTATGGCGACCTGCTTCTCTATATAGTCTGCCAGAAAGTCGACGGTCTGTTCCATGCGGCCCGTGACCTCGGCCGAACGTATCATATTGACGTAGAAGGACGAAAAGACATCGCCGTATTTCTCGAGAGATTGGGAGAGAGATAGACCCGCATCTATATCCGAAATAACCTCGAATATGGTTTCTTTTAAGACTGTGTTAGTGGTCTGCTTCTCCAGGGTGCGCAAGGCCTCGCCCAACGGCACCTGTGCAGCTAACAGCGTGGAAAACTGCCGGGTAAAGACCATCATATCCTTGGCCTTCACTCTGTTCAGGAAAGCGAGGATTTGATCATACCAGCGACTGCTCTTCTCCTCCTCCAGTGAAAGGATAAAGAGGTCGTGACCCGAAAGTATGTTCACCGCCGCCTCCCTTGAGGCCGCTTCTATGGAGCCGACTTGCAGCTCCCCTTCTTTGCTTCGAGCCTTATAGTTCAGCTTCATTTGTAAATCTATTTGCCCGTATTTACCAAGCCGGGAAAGTGATCAGATGCGCTCAAGCAGTATCCTCAGCTCCGATGGATTGAGCGAATACATCTCGCCGTTCTCCAGTGATATCTCCTTGCGTTTGATAAGTTCGGCCAGTGAGCGGTTCAGGCTGGTCATCCCCTCCTGCAGGCTGGTTTCTATGACCAGATCAATCTGATAGACCTTACGCTCACGTATCAGGTTACGGATAGCCGAGTTGGTGAACATCACTTCGCAAGCCGGCGTACGCCCGCCATCTATACGGGGGATCAGCCGCTGCGACACTATACCGACGAGAGTGGCGGCGAGTTGGGACATAACCTGCCCCTGCTGCTCTGCAGGGAAAGAGTCGATGATGCGGTCTATTGTCTGGGCAGCCGAATTGGTATGCAGGGTCGAGAATACCAGGTGACCAGTCTCGGCTGCGGTCATTGCGGTGGACATAGTTTCCGGGTCACGCATCTCGCCGATCATCACCACGTCCGGATCCTGCCTTAAGAGGGATCTAAGCGAGCGGTGGAACGACGGGCTGTCGGTCATTATCTCGCGTTGGGAAACGATGGAACGGTCTTGCACGAACAGATATTCGATTGGGTCCTCGATGGTGATAATGTGATCCGTACGTTTGTGGTTAACCTCGTCCAGCAGCGCGGCCAGGGTCGTAGATTTTCCTTGACCGGCCGGCCCCACCACCAGGACGAAACCCTGGTTTATCTTGGTGAACTCATGAAGTATCGGCGGGAGATGTAATTCTTCGACGGTATGTACCTCCGCCGGAATCAGTCTCATTGCCGCCGCCATAAATCCCCTTTGGAAGAAGACGTTGACCCGGAAGCGGGCCTTGTCCTCGAAGGTATAGGAGAAGTCTAGGTCGCCATATTTTAGGAATCTCGGTTTCTGTTCATCGGTAAGCATTGTCATGACCAGTCCCTGGGTGTCTTCGGGGGTGAGAACGTCCTCTTTCTGCAAACCGACGAGAACTCCATCAACTCTCATAGTCGGCTTACGCCCCACGGCCAGGTGCAAATCCGAGGCATTCTGCCGCGCCGTAGTAAGTAATAGGCCGTTTAGTTTCTGTTTGTAATCCATATTCGTATTGTATCACGATTCCGTGCTCTCCCGGAGAACTTCCTCTATTGCGACCGTCCCTTCCAGCGCCTTCAGTATCCCATCCTGACGCATAGTGATCATTCCCTGCCGTTTGCCCTCGTCGATCAGCTTACCTTCCTCGACTCCCGAGGATATTATCGATTCGAGTTCCCTGGTCATAGCCATAACTTCGAATATAGCTATACGTCCTATCGCCCCTTTGCCTTTACAGACCTTGCAGCCCGGGGCGTGGTAGACCTTGTACGGCTCGGCGTACTTAACTGCTTTTCTGGCCTCCTCGGGAAGTTTACGCAGTTCAGTTCTTATAATCTCCTGAATATCGGCCGACGCTTCCTCTTCCTTCTTACATGAGTCGCACAGACGGCGCACCAGACGTTGGGAGATCATGAGGTTCAGCGCTGTGGGTAGAAGGAATGGCTCTGCTCCCATATCGATAAGCCTGGGTATGACGCCGGCGGCATTATTAGTGTGCAGAGTAGAAAGGACGATCTGCCCGGTGAGAGCGGCCTCGATGGCCAGCTTAGCCGTCTCCCTATCCCGTATCTCCCCCACCATGATCACGTCCGGGTCCTGTCTCACTATCTGTCTCAGCCCGGAGGCGAAATCATACCCTATATCCGGTCTAACCTGTGACTGGTTAAGACCGTCGACGAAATACTCAACAGGATCCTCCAAGCTTAATATGTTAACCGATTCGGTGTTCAGGACCTGCAGCAAGGCATAAAGAGTCGTCGTCTTGCCCGATCCGGTCGGACCGGTAACAAGTATCATCCCGTATGGGCGCTTTATGGAGGAGTCAACCAGCTGAGAGTTATGTCCGACCAATCCGAGATTATCAACCCCCTTCAGTCCCACAGTCGGATCGAGAACGCGTATAGCCACCTTTTCTCCAACGGGGGTCGGGAAGGTTGAGACGCGGAAATCTATGTCCCGACCGAATACGACCGTGCGGAATCTGCCGTCCTGCGGTATCCGATTCTCGTCTATCTTGAGACTGGCCAATATCTTCACCCGGGAAATGACCGGTTGGGCAAGCTCAAGCGGCAACGAAGTCACCTCTTTAAGCACGCCGTCCGTCCTGAAGCGGATGCGCAGTCTAGAACGTTGGGGTTCGATATGTATGTCCGAAGAGTTCTCCTCAACGGCAGACCCCAGGGTCGATGCGACTATCTTTATAATCGGGGCGTCTTCGGATATAGACTTACCTTCCTCTATCTGTACTATACGCTGCAAGTCGCTGAGCCCGCTGCCAGGCTTTATGTTCAGCGATTGGAGGGCCGACTGGATTTCAGACTGATACGGTCGGTAGCGTTGCAACACCAGCTCCAGGTCCGAAGGGGTGATCACATATACGCCGAGGCTCATCCGGTTCTGCTTGGCAATGAATCGTAGCGCCTCCTGGGCCCTGACATCCGAGGGGTTCAACATACCCACGACCAACATCTTGTCGTCCCGCGACAATGGTATGACGCGATAGGTCTGGGCCGTCTCCTCGGGGATCAGCTTCAGGATATCGTCTGGTATCTTATCGAACTCTACAGTCTTATAAGGTATGCCCAACAGTTCGCTCTTAACTTTGGCGACGCTGGCCTCGTCGACAAGGCGGCCACTATATATAAGGTTCTCCACGGGCCGTTTGACTTGCGCCGCTTCAGCTAGCAGTTTTTGCCCAGTATCGGATAGCAGCAGAGATTTCTTTATAAGAGCCTCGATTAATTTCTTGTCGTCCATTAGTAGGGCTGGAAGGGATCGGAACGACCGTAACCATTCACCTGCTGCGGCGGCAGGGTGTTCTTAAGACTGTTGTAGTTTGCGGATGAGGTTAGACTTTGAACCGCGCCGTTTACATCGAGCTTAGACACCTGGGAAATAGATTGTAAGTCGCGCGGAACAATAATGTTTTGGATCGCCGGGGCGGGGCTAAAAAACAGGTAGTAGGTACCAGCAACCAGTATAACAATCACAATAATCGCAATCGCTATTGCGACCGTAGGACTCTTTTTTTTCTCGCTTTCAACAACTATAGCCATTTTATTGCTGATAATAAGTATCTATGACCAATGCGTAACTTAAGTCATTCTTCCCGGGTAGATTACCGCCTCCTATTTGGATTGATTGTACATCCATCAAGCGGATATTCGTCTCAATGTCGCCCAATAGCGCTTTAAATGAGGCGTACGGGCCGCTTAGATTGAGCGATATCTGCAACGTCCCCACAGGGCTGGTGATCGAGTCCGTAACCTTGGCTTGTATCGGCAAATATTGTATGCCCAGGGACTGGATGGTCACCTGCCTTGCGCTCGCCAGAGCTTGCAACTGGTAGACGATCCCCGGCACATCGGCTTCTGCGGGCAATATCTGAGACAGGTTGTCGTGCAGTTGGGAGAAATTCTGGTTGTACTGTCCAAGTAGATTCTTTACCGTGCTAATCGCCTGCTGATCCTGAGATGTTGTCGCCTGTATGCCCTGCTGCTCACTGCGCAGATCCTGGACCTTGTTATACGCAGGCACAACCAGGTTCGTGTAACTAACGATCGCTATGATCAGTAGCACCAGACTCCCCAGTATTGAAAGCAATCTATAGGTTGAGGCCCGCATTGTCGTTTAGTGTAAGTTTGACCGTAAACCTGACCTGGTTATTCGAGAAGGACGAACCCTCCAGAACAACATCGCTCACGTCCGGCGACTGTTTATATAACGCCAGCTGATCAGCCAAAGTCTTATAATCCTTGGCAACGCCGTCGATCGTAACCGTCTTATCCTTTACCGACAAACCGAACGAACTGTAGGTAACGCTCTGGTCGGTCATATTCTCAAAGACCGGAAACACGCCCGAAGATACGACGTGGGATGCCAATAGGTTTTGCAGATTCGTAATCTGGGAGTAGAAACTTACGAAGTTGGCTCTGTCCGTGGGCGATACCTCCAAGCTAAGCGAATTTAGGTTGGTATTGAGCGTACTGATTGAATTGTTCAAGAAACCTTCGTACCCGAAAGCAAGACCGAAGTAGACTAATAAGACAACTATTAGCACGATGCCCATGGATAAAAGCAGGCGCCAAGGCCATCCTATCGGCAGATTGTGCTGTAGGAACTGGTCGTTTGTATCCTTTATGTATGCCATTTGTGCCCGTATTTATAGAAACTGCCTGATGCCTAATCCCAGGGCTACGGAAAACGGCGGTCCAAGCTCGCTAACTAGCGGAGCGGCCTGGGGAGGGTAGACGATCTTTGAGAACGGGTCTGCTTTTGTGGCAGGTAGGTTGAATGCGTCACTGATATACTTCTCTATCCCCAGCAGGTTGGCTCCCCCACCGGAAATTATGATGCGCTCAACCTTCTCGTTGTACGTCTTCTCGTAGTCTTCCCGCACCCTTTTCACCTCACTTAGTATAACATCCAGGAATGGCAGCATTAAAGTGGAAAGTTCGTATTCCCCTCCGCTGCCCAATAGCCCTCTCTGTTTTTTTAGCTCCTCCGCCCTGCGGATGTTGATATTCAACCCTCCAGACACGGCCTGGGTCAGCGAACCGCCGGCAAAGTCAGTCTGCCCGCTTCCCTTCAGGACACCATTCTTGGCAACCATGATGGCGGTGGAACGGGCTCCGATGTCAATTACTAAGGTGAGGGTCGGATCGCCGCTGGTCAATATGCGGGCTAGACTGAGATCCTCCACTTCCAGAGCTATCAGATTCAGGCCAGCCGCCTTGAAGATACGCTGGTATTTCCTAATCTGTTCATTGGGAACGGAAATAAGGAAAAAGCGCTGCATCCTGTTTCCTTTATCGTTCGTGTACTCACCAACCTGGATCCAGTCCAGAGCCACTTCCGAGATAGGCAATGGAACGAACTGCCTAGCTTGGTATTGCATAGCCCGCACAGTTTCCTGTGATGACATAGTTGGCATTTCCAGAGGAGCCATGAAGGCGGTGAACGATGGCAGCGAGGCGACGGCATCGACTGTTTTAAGATCCAGCTGCTTGACCAGCATTATCAATAGATCTGCAGTCTCGCGGTCAAGCATCTTCAGAGTCGAGGTCTGAATAGCATTATTTAGTCTCTCCAGATGACCGTAACTCTCCAGAATACCGTAGTTTTTCAATACGGGGTGTTTATTAGACGAGGAAAGCTCAACTATCTTTATAGAGGTGGTGCCCACATCAACGCCCAAATAACTTCTGCGTCTCCAAGAACCTAATGGATTGAACATTTATGTTGATTATAACACAGCCGATGGCCTGGGCCGTGAAAATTAATTTTACTGTTACTCTAACTATCTTTAGTAACCTAGGCACCAATAATTAAAGCTCTGCCCAGCGGTTAGGGCGTTCTGGAAGGTTGTTGAGAAAGAGGTCGTAGCGTTATATGAAACGAAGTAAGTATTTGTTGCGTTGTTCGGCTCCACACTGCACGACTCTCCGTTCACGAATGATGGACTGTTGAAAGCAATTGTTATAGAAGTAAAGGAGTTAGATACATTTACCCTTCCCGCATAATTATCACCTGTAACCGTACCAATCGGCAGGCCGTACGAGATAGTTGCTATTCCGGCTCCATTGTTCAGACCGACCGCAGTAGTGGTACTCGTAACTGTAGATGACGCGTATCCCGATCCACCGCCACCGCCACCGTCATTGCTTGTCCCGGAACCGCCGCCACCCCCACCGTAATACCCGCCGCCTCCGCCTCCTCCTGGATCCGTACTTCCTCCACTGCCATTGCCTCCTTGTAAAGCGCTACCGCTTGTTCCCGCAGTGATACATAATCCGCCACCTCCTCCAGCAGATTGGGTACCACCAACACCGGGGCCGCAACCCGAGCCATTATCACCAGCCGTGCCACCGCCCGGACCGCCATATTGAGAGACTGTTACTTGTCCGTTGCCGCCAGCGCCACCCGCAATCAGTAGTGCAGCTGCCTGACTCGGAGTATTACTTGTGAACATACCGGAGTATCCACTACCACCACCTCCTCCAGAGGCAGCACTACCTCCACCACAATATCCGCCAGACGATCCAGAGGCTTGGGTCCCTACGCAGAAGTAATATGTCGTTCCAGGCGTTACCGCTACCGTACCCGTACTACTTCCACCATAAGCGTTAGGTGTTGAAGCTCCCTGCACATTCACCGTTAACGAGGTAACTCCTGTTGGAACCGTCCACGATTGTATACTTCCAGCTGCATTTAACGTTGTGCTTGAAGGAGTTGTCACGGTTATCGTAGGTGTACCTCCAGTCGTAAGGGGGTTGCCGCCTGATCCTCCCGAAGTAGTTGTAGCTATTACCGCCCCGCTAGCATTTGTACCAAGAAAAGAGTTGGCGGCAACAAATGGCAGGATGAGTCCTAATCGTATAGTTGTCGTACCATTCACATCAAGAGTTGTAGCGGGCGTTGCGGTACCAATGCCGAGATTCCCGCCTAGATAGTATGCCGAGGAGGTGGTTGAAATAAACGGATCAAGGTTCATCCAGCTCGTTCCGTTGTATAGCCTGACTAAAGAGGAAGCGGTGTTGTAATAAAGTGTACCCTGTGGTGGAACCGGGCTACCAATATCGGTGGGCGAGGTGCCCAGGCCCAATTCTCCAGACAGATAAACATTCTGCCACCTTAGAGCCGGAGAACCGGACTGACCTATGCTCAAAGAATTGTCCGAGGTCGGCAGGAGAGATGAATCGAAGGTGGCGGCAGAGACTCTGCCAATAGCCGATTCCAAGGTCTTGGTAACCGCCAATTCCGGATTATTGGTGTTGTACGAGAAAGAAGCATTGACTTGGACAGTGCTGTTTCCGCCAGCGATGTTATACACGGTAAAGATCAGATTATTCACCTTTATCTGAGAATTGGTTAGTAGGGTTTTGGAACCGTTGCATAGGCCACCGTGGGTGTCACCGCCGCCCTGTTGTATATATACCCCCGTTGCATCGGAACTGATGCAGGTAGGGTCTATTGTGGTATCCGGAACCATGCGCAATTCCAGGGTACAGTACTGTGTACAAGGCGTTGACGTGCTTGTGCCTTCATAGGTGTATTCCACTTCGCTGGATTGCTGGACCAGGCGCTGGACCGTTGTCAGGACGTGGTTAAGCTGAGAACTTACCTCGGTGGAGCTGTTCTCGCCGCTCTGAACGCGCAGAGCGTTAACCATGATGCTGGTGATCATCCCCGCCGTAATAGCAAAGATAGCTATATAGAGGAGCATCTCGATGAGGGTGAATCCCCTCCTTGAAGGAGGATTTTTAGTCCTGTATGCCATTGCTATAAATTATAGCAGAGATTCGCATTAAGCTAACCCTCCGCCGCCAGCCGTTAAGGAGTTAGAGTTGGACACCTATATCGGCGGATAATTTTGAATAGGCCGCCTGGATGTCCGGCCCCAAGCTGGACATATTATCGGTCTCGCTCTTGATGTTTTGGGAAATGACCTGATCCTGGACGACAGTCAGCGCCGTAGCCTCGCGGCCGGCGGCCAGATCTTTGTAATATTGCTCTGTCGGCAGAAGCACCTGGTTCTCATAATCCAGCAGCTTAAGGAAATACGCGTTCCCTTGTCGCCATAATGACACTACCCCGATACTATCCGTACGTATCTTGACGTCTCCAACTCGTTCGGCCGTAGTACTGAAATCATCTATTCTGGCATTCATGCTGTTAACCTCATCAATCAGATTACTTATATTTGTAACGCTCTGGCTTACAACCTGAGCTGCGCCGTTATAGTCCTTAACCCGCTCCTTGTCTGACAAAGAGACCGTGCTGCTGGCCAGCTGCTCAGCGGCCGATTGGGAGTCGGTACTTATCTTCTGATACAGTTCGGCGACGGCATCAAACTTATCGATATAATCGGCCGAGACCTTGGATCTACTGACTGATATGTATAGAGCAAGGACCAGTACGACAACTATAACCGTGATGCCACCATAAATGAACGTCGTGGATCTGCGCCTGGGCCGCTGCTCCTCTTTATTATTCATCGAGTCCATCGTTTCCATATGGATAGCATATTCCAGCCCATACTAGGTCCTGCGGAACCATAAAGTAAAGTTCGAAAAGACTGCCGTTCTTGCGGCGGCCTTTTCCATGTAATTGTTACTGCGATTGGGATGACCTGGACTGGGATTGCTGATACCTGACAAATGGGGTGCTGGTTCCAGCCGGCCTTACCCGTACATCCTCGGCAGTCAGACTGCCGTCAGGATTAGTGGTCCCGGATATGACTACGTTCTGACCAACCGAAAGATCGCTTATCGAACCCTGTACCGATTTCAACACCGGGGTCGTCGTGGACACAAACACTATCTGGGTATTGCCGTTTGGCAGCTTAATAATCACGCCCTGGGCATCCTCGGAAACTATGCTGCCGGTGACCGCTCCCACCCCGCCGCTGTTCCCATGATTGGATCTGACGGACGAACCGGTGCCGCCGTACAGATAGGTACCGGAGACAGTCCCCGCCGGATAACGCGTGCCTACATAGAACCCTAGACCACCGGCTATAACCACGGCGATAACGACTAGCAATATTAATCTTCTCATTGATTTGGTTTTATTCTGCGAATCGTCGACCAACGATTCTATTATTCATATCTAAGCGCCTCTATTGGATTTAGGGATGCGGCCCTTCTTGCCGGATAGTATCCGAATACTATGCCGATTACCGCCGACACGCCGAAAGCCAGAGCCACAGATACCCAGGACATAGAAGTGGCGATCGACGAGAAACGCGTTATAAGCGCAGAGGCAAGCCAGCCAAAAATAACGCCGATTACTCCGCCGATGAAAGTCAGAGTCACGGATTCGCTTAGGAATTGCATACTGATGTCCTGTTTTTTGGCGCCTATCGCCTTGCGTAACCCTATCTCCCGTGTCCGTTCGGTAACGGTGGTCAGCATCATATTCATTATCCCTATACCTCCGACGACAAGGGATATACCGGCGACTGCAGCCAGAAGCAGGGTAAGGGTGTTCGTCACCGACGAAGCCGTAGCTACTATTTGCGCCTGGTTAAGCACGCTGAAGTCAGCTTGGGTCGGATCGGATATGTTATGTTGCTGCAACAGCAGCGTAGTAATCTGGTTCTGGAGATCGGTCATGGAACTCTGGTCGGGAGCTTCAACGCTTATCGTCGTCACATAGTCCGCGCCCTCCAGATAGCGTTGCGCCGTAGATAGGGGTATGTAGATTACGTCGTCCTGGTTCGAGAAACCGGCGCTGCCCTTAGAGACGGTTAGCCCTATGACCGTGAAGGGAATATGGTTTATGGTTATAGTCTGACCGACGGGGTCGGTGCTGGATGCAAAAAGGTCGCTGGCTGCGGTGGGCCCGATAACGGCCACCTTATCCAGGGAGGAGTTGTTCTGGTCGGTTATGAAAGACCCTTCCTCTACCTGCACGTTCCTGACCTGGGCGTAGGCGGAGACCGTACCGATGACTTCGGTTCTCGTGTTGGTACCGGCGGCGGTAACCTGGTATCTGCTAGTAACGTCGGGAGCAACTGCCAAAGCCGTGGTCTGTTGGGCTATAGCCTCAGCATCGCTTACGGTAAGCGTCTCAGCCGAACCCCTGCCCTTGCTGATAATGGTACCCGGCCCACTCAATGCCCCAGGCTCGACCAAAAGCAAATTTGACCCTATCGCGGCTATGTTCGCTTCTATCGATCCCTGAGCCCCTTGGCCTATGGAGATCATGGCTATAACCGAGCCGATACCGATAACGATGCCCAACATCGTTAATCCGGTCCTGACCTTGTTAACGGTAAGTGAGAAGTATGTTTCTTCCAATAAATCGGCTAATACCATTGCGGTTCACCTTGTCACTCTTTTCCTGTGATTCTTTGTGTCCTCGAGGATCTGGCCGTCCTGAATGTGGATTATGCGATCGGCATGCTCGGCGACATATCTTTCGTGGGTAATCAATATTATCGTGTGGTTGTGTTTATCGTTGAGCTCCTGGAATGTGCCTAATACGACTTCGCCGGTCTTGCTGTCAAGGTTGCCGGTAGGCTCATCGGCAAGGATTATCGACGGATTGTTCACCAGAGACCGAGCGATGGCCACGCGTTGCATCTGCCCTCCCGAGAGTTGGTTGGATAAATGATCCCAACGATCCTTGGGCAGGCCAGACGAGATGAGCGCACTTTCTACCTTGGCCTCACGCTCTTCTTTTGGGACGCCGGCGTATATCAGAGGGAGCATAACGTTCCTTATGACCGTTGCCCGCGACAACAAGCTGAAGGATTGAAACACGAATCCGATCTTATTCCTGCGTATATCGGCCAGCTCGTCGTCGGACAATTTGGATACATCATGACCATCAAGTCTGTACAAGCCTGACGTCGGACTGTCCAACGCACCGATTATATGCATCAGGGTAGACTTGCCGGAGCCGGACGGGCCGGTTATAGCTATAAATTCGCCATCGTTCACCTCGAATGAGATCCCCTTAAGCACGGGTGTCTCAACGTCGTCGTTCTTATAGACCTTAACAATATCCTTGCACTCAATCATTTATGAGTTTAGAACCCCAGGACACGCACGCCGCCGCCGAACCCTCCTCTGACGGTCTGGCCGCCACCAGAAGCGTTTGTCTGGGTAGAGACAGTAGAGCTGCCGCCCGATATCGTGCGGCTTACAATCATATCTCCCACTTTGAGGCCACTGGTTATGACGGTCTCAGTATTGTTGGAATCGCCTACCTGCACGGTCTGCAAAGTTGGCGGAGTCGCCGAAGCCACGCCCTGGGCATTGGCTACAGCCGTTGAGGACCCTTGAGGCAGGTTTAGGACCTGAACATACTTACTTGTGCCCTGAGACTGAATAGCTGAATTAGGCACAAGCAGGACATTGGACTCAACGTTGGTAACTATTGCCGCTGATACGCTCATGCCAGGTTTAATGTTCGTATTTTGAGCATCGAAGGCAACTTGGACGTTATAGGTAACCACCCCTTGAGACACGGTACCGATGGTGTCTATCTCGGAAACGGTGCCGGCTATGGTCAGGTTGGGTATGGCGGGAAAAGTCATAGTAGCTTCATCGCCCAGCTTCAACTTCGCGGCATCTACTTCGTTCAGTTGAACTACAGCCAGAGACTTGGCGGTGATCATCGTAGCGACAGTGGTACCGGCCGATGCCTGATCACCGACAATCAACGGCAGGCTGGCAACTACGCCGTCGAACGGGGCGCGAACCGTATAATACGCCAATTGCTGTTCGGCGTCGGTCAGGTTATTCTGAGCATTCTGTATGCTGAGCTGTTGGGCTTGAACAGATAAGGGATCCGGGCCTGCTAGCAACTTCTGTAAGGTCTGTTGTGCCACGCTTATACTAAGAGTGTCTATATTCAGAGTGGATGCGTCGTTCTGGAGGGTATTTTGTTGACCAAGTAGGTTATTTATATCCGTATCTATGGTTGAGGTGTAGGTCTGTAAACTATTCTCGTTGGCCGTAAGTACGCTCGGCGGCTTGAGATTGTAGGTGTTCTCAGTATTAACGACCAGATCTAGGAAGTCTTTAGCGTCCTTAACCGCCGCAGCAACAGTCTGAGACGTGACGTATGTCTCATTAAGCAGGCTGCTAATCGTGGTGGTGGAAGAATTCCTGTCCGTATCGTTATAGTCCTGCAAGTTCTGATTATATGCCGCTACGGCCCTATAGTAGCTATCTACCGCCGTACGTTCGAACTGAATGGAATCCGGTGCGTCCGGGGCAATCAGTGAATTGTAAGCGTCGGCATTTGTCTGGCTCGGATTAACGCTCATCCCGAATAATATGTTGTTAAGCCCGCTTATGATCCCAGGCATGTTCACGAAGGCACCGGAGATATTATTGAAGGCGTTCTCATAATCCTCGCTTAGGTTGGCCTGCGCTGTCTGTTGAGAGGCCTCGGCTTGGGTTATGGCGTTCTGATCCTGGGTGATCGAAAGCTGGGTTGGCGCCTCTTCGAGTTGCTGCAATGATAGTTTGGCGCTCTGCAGGGAAATCTGGGCATTGCGGACGGTTTTCTCAGCGGTGGTCGGATCCAATCTGACCAGCACATCCCCGGCCGATGCCTTTTGCCCCTGGGTAACATCTATGGAGGTAATGGTCCCCGAGACCTGTGGCTGTATATTGAGCTGGATGGAAGCAGACACCTGCCCCGTCCCAGCTATGGAGGCTATAAACGTACCCTGTTGGACCGCAGTTAAGACGTATCTCGGCGCCGAATTTGAAACTGCTACTGCATTATTGTACGCATAATAAAATACGCTCAGTATTACCGCGGCCGCCACAACGGAGATAACCTTATGGGCCAGGATTATCTTTAACAGGCCCTCAAGCTCACTCTTTATCCTTAGAATTATCTTACTGTCCATTATTGTGGCTGTATCTGCAGACTGGTGGTGGGCACAGGCACCACTCTGACTAACCTCGCTTCAATCTCCCCTGAGTTATTCGGCTGGCCGATCACTATGACCCGTTCGCTAACCCCCAGATCACCGAAGGATATGTTGCCATTCATCTCCCGTATTATGGTATTGGTCGAAGTAAGGATATTTTTCTCAACATTGTTGTTTTGGTCCTGAATCACAAAGTCGGGGGCAGCGATACTAATAATCGGGCCGAAGGCTCCATAGGAAGTCATAAAACGATTTCCATCCAGGTCCACTCCGGAAGGCCTTCCAAAGAAATTGTGGTAATAATTCTGGCCCCACTGATAAGCGAAGTCGGCCCGCTGTGATTCGATCAATTCCCCCGCCTTGAATGTCACTAGCAGCAATAATACAATTGCTATGCCCCAGAGAATAATTATGAACGACCTTGAATGGAGGAATGACAGCTGTCTTCCTTCTACGGGTCTGGTTTCTTTTTCCTCTTCCATTTTATTTAGCTACCGTTGAGTTTAGGGCGATAGGTTATCTTTATGGCGGCAATGTCGCGCATGAACGATCTGACCGAGACAAGCAGCACCAGCAAACTGCCCGATATTGCAATTGCACCGATAACCGGGAAAGATTCGATAATGGACATGGAAAATTGTCTCCACAACACTGTCACCATATTGGTGTCGGAGACAAGCAGCGAGAAGAATTGAGAGAATCCAGATTGGGCGACTTCCGATTGAGTTATGAACCATGACCATACCAGTGCTATGGTCGCTACCGTCGACAAGACGCCGGACAATATGGTCTTCATCCAAATCGCACGGGCTACACTTCTCTCGGAGATTGAACGCATGATTCTCTCCGACAGGCCGGCGGGCGGCTCAAGGTATTCCAGGCGCTTAAAAAGTTTATCGTAACTATCCTTCATGGCTTCTCAACTTATACAGTTTTGGGCTTCAATTTGGTGCATCAGGTCTCATAATACTAGCAGCTCCCTTAACCTAACCAGGGCCCTGCGGTGCCTGCTTTTGATGGTATTGATTGACTCGTCGAGCGATTCCGCTATCTCTTGGAAGGTCAGGCCGCTGTGATAATGGAGCAAGAGCACGGTCCTGTAGTCCGGCGACAATTTACTCATAGCCTCGGTTAACCTGTCGGCCAGGTCGGCCCGCGCGAACAACTCATCTGGGAGGGGCGACGAATCGGCAATTGATTCCGAAAAGAGGTTGTCCCCGTCTTCGCCGTCGAACTGCGAGAAATTAAGCGGTCTCTTCTTCTTAAGCCAGTTCAAAGATGTGTTCTTGGCGATAGCAAATAGCCAGGTCTTAAATTTTCTACTAAGGTCAAAGCTCTTTATATTGCGCCAGACGCTCAGAAAGACATCTTGGGTTATTTCCTCGGCGCTGTCGGCACGCGCCGTATATCTATACACAAAGTTATATACGGGCTTGAGATAACGCTTAATAAGCAGCTGCAGCGCCTCTTCTTCGCCTTTCAAATATCTTATTACAAGCTGCTCGTCGGTCTCCATTGTCATACAGCAACCGAACCCATAAATGAATCGGGCTAGATAGGATTGCTTATCTTATCTAGCGGCGAGGGTGAGATTCGAACTCACGATACCCTTTCGAGTATACCGCATTTCGAGTGCGGCGCCTTCGGCCTCTCAGCCACCTCGCCGTTTATTCTCCACGAGTTTTAACCCATAGCGGCGACCAAATCAAGTATAGCCTATCATCACCGCATTGCATCCCGATTCCTACGATATAGAATGGCCGCCGAAACGGTTACGCAGGGCAGAGAGAATACGGCCCAGATAGCTCGGCTTATTCCTTGAGTTCACTCTGAACCTGAATGCATCCTCTATTACCGGCAGCGGAACGTGCCGCTTACGACCAGTCTTAATGGTCCATTCGCCCTCTCCGGTCGCAGTCACCGTGCCGGACACCTTTGTAAGATTCTCTCCGTAAACGCGGAATGCATCTTCAAGCCAGCCAACCAATCTGGACTCGATGACGCTGCCGCGATTGTAAATGCGCGCCACCCTTTCCAACTCCAGCTTGAACGGCCCTTTCTTCACC